>NZ_NOZF01000188.1:0-35115 GCF_002258565.1 Rhodococcus sp. 05-2254-6 | reverse complement strand
TCGCTCTCTGCGATGCGTGTCGTAGCCGCCGTGCAGGAAACCTTCGACTGTGAAATCAGCGTCCGTGCACTCATGGAAGCCCCCACCGTAGCGGGCCTGAGCAAACAACTCTTCAACTGGTCCAGTTCCGACGAGATACCTCAGGTCGTGAAGTTGTGCCGAGGGCCAGGGCGTCCACTTTTCTGCATACACCCTGGTGGGGGCGTCAGCTGGGCGTACCGCGCCTTGGGAAGCATCGTGCAGCGCCCAATATTCGCTATTCAGCAAACCGTCGACGGCGAACGTCCGCGTACGGTCCGCGAAATGGCCGGCGAGTATGCCGACCTCGTCCAGTCAGTCCAGCCCGATGGGCCCTACGACCTGCTGGGATGGTCCTTCGGTGGTGTCGTCGCCCACCAGATGGCTACCGTGCTGGAACGGAGAGGGGCGCACGTACGTCGGCTAATACTGTTGGACGCAGCTCTAGTAGAACCCGGTACGACACGCTCGCCAGACGCGGATTTCAATGAGACCGACGTCCTGCGGCATTTCGTGTCCAAGAACGTCGACCTGCCCGATCTGAAAGAATTGACCTCTTACGAGCAGGCCACGGAATGGCTGGAAACTCATTCGTCACTCGGCGCAGCTATTCCGCCAGCTTGGATGATCAGCCACGTCGTTCGCAATCTCCGATTCAATTCTGACCTCTGGCACGGCCACACACCGGACCTATTCGGGGGCGGCGCTGTGGTGTTCCAGGGAAGCGATCACGAACGCGATCCAGGTTATTCAAGAGACTGGACACGTTTTATCGCTCGTCCAGTCACGGAGATCGCAGTGGAGTGCGAACACAACGACATGTTGAGTCCCGATGCGTTGGACGCCTACGGCGACCGGCTGCGTGCAGAACTGGAAGGCGACGATTATGAGTAAACCAGGCGAGTTTCCTTATGAGGCAGGTATTCATCCCAAGGGCTATGTGTCTAGGCCATGGACGATCAGGCAATTGGCTGGGCTTGGCGACGGCGTAGACACCAATAGGCGGTTCCATTATCTCCTCGACCAAGGCGAGACAGGTCTTTCGTTGGCTTTCGACCTGCCCACCCAGCTCGGACTCGACCCGGACGATCCAACGGCTGCCGGTGAGGTCGGTCGCGCCGGGGTCTCGGTGTCCACCGTCGACGACTTGGCCGCAGTGTTCGACGGAATACCGCTGGATCAGGTGTCAGTCTCTTTCACCATCAATGCGACCGCACCGATGATCTTGGCCCTATGGATCGTGGTTGCCGAAGAATCAGGCGTCAACCCTGCGCTATTACGTGGCACTTTGCAGAACGAAATGCTGAAAGAGCACGCGGCTCGCAAGGCGTTCGTGTTCGACTTGGACGACAGCTTCCGCTTCTCGTTAGACGTTATCGAGTACTGCATACGCAACTTGCCCAAGGTCAATCCGGTATCGATCTCGGGTGGACACGCCCGTGAAGCCGGTGCGAGCCGAGCAATGGAAGTGGCGCTCGGCATCGCTGATGCGGAGACGTACTTGCAAGGGATGCTGGAGCGGGGGTTTACCGTCGACGAGGTCGCACCCCGGCTCAGCTTCATCTTTGGGACCCATATGGAGGTTCTTGCCGAGGCGGCCAAGTTCCGTGTCCTACGCAGGATGTATGCCCGCCGCATGGTGGACCTCTTCGGCGCTGCTGACGCGAAGTCGAGCCGCATGCGTGTTCAGGTCAATACTTTCGGCTCCGCTCTCGCCGCCTCCGAACCGCTCAACAACATCGCGCGTACGACCATTCAGGCCGTAGCGGCCGTCCTCGGCGGGGTGCAGTCTCTGCATGTGTGCGGCTTCGACGAGGCCGAACAAACGCCTGGGCAGCTATCGGCACGCATTGCGCTGAGGATTCAGCAGATCATCTTGAAGGAAACCGATCTAGCCAGATACGTCGACCCCCTCGGCGGGTCCGAGGCAATAGCTCGCATCGCCGATGAAATCGAAGCAGAGGCTACGGGGTGGCTAGATGACATCGCTGCCCATGGTGGCTTGTTGGACTGTCTGCGCAGTGGCTGGCTGGAATCGCGCATTGACGACATGGCCTACGCCACCCGCGGCCCCGTCGTCGGCGTCGTCGAAGCCGAGAGTTCCGAAGAAGAGGAGTGGCTCACTGAAAGGCAACTGCGTTCGGGTGTCGTACCGGGCCGCCGCCGTCCCTTCGAGCGCGGGGTTTGTAGCGCAGAACTACGTGCTGTGACCGATGACGTGGCCGCGGGCCGCAATGTCATGAATTCGATGATCGCAGCAGCACGGGCTCGGGCCAGCATCGGCCAAATGCAACGGGCGGTGGCAGAAGGGCTCGAATCGAAATGACCGCATCTAACCGGAGCAGCAGCAGTCCGGGTCAATCCCGTACCCAAACACACTCAAGGGTGCAGCCAACTGACCACTCGGATGGGGAGCAGAGAAATATGAGCAAACAACGGATGGCTACCACTATTACGAGTTTCTGGGAACGGGCTCTCGGCGAAGAAAATCTCACGCTCGATGACAATTTCTTCGATTTGGGCGGTGATTCGCTCACGGCCGCGAAAATCCTTGCCCTTATCCAGCGGGAGTATGGGCTGCAAGCGGAATTGCATCTAATTTTTAACAACCCCACCATCGAAGAATTCGTGGAGGCCGTTGATGAAGAACTAGCAGGGGTAGCGCCGCGGGGAGAAGATGCATGACCGCCCCAAAATTCAAGTCACTGTGGGGAGGTCCGGCGACACCCGATTGTCACTTAACTGGATTTGTTCGCCGTGTCACCCACGATCCGGGGCGTACGGCTGTAGTCGACGCCGATCGTTCGTACACCTACGGAGAACTGGCAGCTTGGGCGCAAACGGTGTCGTCCAACTTGACGCTGGCCGGCGTGAACGTAGGAGACCGGGTTGCGGTATCGCTTCCGCGAGGCGCGGGTGCAGTCGCTGCATTACTCGGGGTGCTGCTGCATGGAGCGACGTACGTCCCGTTGGACCCCGAGTACCCCGTGGAACGGATTCAGTTCATGGTGGATGACTGCGCACCTCGCGCCCTAATCGCCACCACGCGATCACGTGTGAACCACCACGCCCCGCTGGTCGACATCGGGCTGCCCCCCGGAGTAACCCAACCGATCGACCTGCGCGCCGTCGCGTGCGATGCCGCACTTCCGGTCTACATCATCTACACATCCGGATCGACCGGCTGGCCGAAGGGCGTAGCGCTGAACCATCTCTGCATCGACACAATGGTCGATTGGCAAACATCCCACTCACCCCACCCCGAACTACGCACCGCACAGTTCGCCCCGCTAAATTTCGACGTCTCGTTCCAGGAGATATTGGGCACGCTGTGCGGCGGCGGCACGCTTGCGATCATGCCGGAGAAGCTACGCCGTGAACCAGCCCAATTGCTTCGATGGCTCTCCGATCAACGAATCGAGCGGCTGTTCGTCCCATTCGTTGCGTTGCAGATGCTGGCAGTGACGGCCCAGCGGGACATGCTGGCGCAACTGTGCTTGGTCGAGGTAAATACCGCCGGTGAGCAAGTAGTGTGCTCGGAAGATATTCGCGCAATGTTCGCATGTATGCCCGGCTGCCGGCTGGTCAACCACTACGGACAAAGCGAATCCGCCATGGTGACCTCGCACATCCTGGGGCCCGATCCGTATGCCTGGCCCAATCTGCCACCAATCGGCGAACCCCTGCCGGGATGCGAACTACTCATCGCGCCGGAAGTTCCAGAAACTCCGAACATCGGAGAGCTTCTCGTATCCGGAAATCCATTGTCGGATGGATATCTGGGGCGTCCCGAGCTGACAGTGGAGCGCTACGTCAGCATCCTTCCCTCACCAGCCGGTAACACCCGAGCCTTCCGTACCGGTGACCTGGTGGAGCTGACAGACAGCGGCTTGCGCTTCCTATCCCGAATGGACAGCCAGATCAAAGTGCGGGGAATCCGCGTTGATCTCCTAGAAATCGATGCGCAGTTGCTAACAGCTCCCGACTTCGCTGCAGCGGCGACGGTCATGGTGGTGACTAAGTCCGGCCATGCCAGCCTGCGCGCCGCAGTAGTCCTTCGTGAGGGCTGCACCGGCCCAGTCGAGGCCAACGCTCTTAAGCGACTACGCAAGGTACTGCCCGAGGTTTCGGTCCCTGTTTCGGTGACGGAACTGCCCGAACTGCCCAGGACCCCCAGCGGGAAGGTTAATCGTGAGAGAGTCGCTGAGCTCATCGCAGATGACTGCCGGCGGCGTCGCCGACACAGTCAGGGCGGTGACGAATGACCACAATCCTGCACGATAGGCCCGCCGATGCGGGCCAATACGCACTCTGGGCCGAAGCCACGATTGATCCCTCGATTAGTGGCGGCGGATATTTCGTGGCGACCTTTCGCGGTGTACTTGACGAGCATCACCTCGAGGCCGCTGCGCGCGCCGTGCTTGAACGACACGAGCCGCTGCGGTCGGTGCTGCGGCTTGTGCGGGGACAGTTGCGCCAGTGCGTCCTGCCGGCACTTGAGGCATGTTCTTTCGAGCGCGCCACTATCCCATGCGAAGACGGCTCCGAGTCGGCGGCGGTCCGAGAATGGTGCAAGCAGCGCGAACAGGACAAGCGCTGGGACCTAGCCACCGAGGCACCAATTCGTTTCCAACTTCTAACCCATGCTCCCAACCGCTGCTCGATGGTCTTCGAGGCTCATCACGCCGGCTTTGACGGGCGCAGCAAGTTTATTGTCGCCCGCGATTTCTCGAACTATCTGGGGAAACTGAGAATCGGCCATCAAGTGAATCCGACGCCGCTGGCCGCGCCCAGTACGCCCGTTGCCACGGAGGCAGTCACCGCGGAGGCCATCGAATTTTGGCGTACTGCTATCGACAAACGGATGCCCTTGACACTTCCCGAGGGCGGCCGTCTGGGGCAGCGGTCCATTGCTGCCTCGCCGACAATCGAACTGGAGCCCTCAGCGGTTGCCGCCCTTCGCGCGATCGCTCAAAACCTGCAGGTGAGCACATTCACGATGCTTTTCGCAGCGCTCACTCGACAAATGACGGCTTACGACAACATTGATCCGGTGTTGTCTGTGGCTTCGGACGTCAGTGACGAACACACCGGACATGTCGCCGGCTTGCAAACCAACGTGGTCCCCGTATCCATCGAAACCTCCCGCCAGATGGCGACGGAAAAATCCGTTGCCTCGGCCCGCCGGGCGCTCACACACTTGGCTCGCTATCGCCGCGTCCCGTTCGTGGACCTGGTGTCCGGTGTGCCCGGCAGACCCCTCGCTCGGCTCAGTACTGAGCTCGGCCTGTCATTTCCCCGTCCGCCAGCCCAACTTGACCTGGAAATCCCCGGCCTACGTTCGGAGTGGGAGTTTTTCACGCCAAACACAAACGCTGCTTTGGCCAGAACGCTGCAGATCCGTGCGCACTGGCCGCAGTGCCGGGTGCGGCTCGACTATCGCCAGGATCTGATGGGTGCAGCGGAAGCAGAAATATTTCTTGCCGATTTTCGCACTGCTGTCACAGATCTCGCTTCAGACCGAGAAACATCCTTGGTCAGCTCTACGAGCAAAGTCCGGCCCCGAGCAGCCGGCGCGGGGACCCCGTACATCTGTGCTGGCGTCCGCGCGGGGACACTATGTAACGACGACGCTCCCCACCCTCCGCGCTTGATGCCATCGGACGGTGTGAGATTCACCGTGCGTGGCCGGTCGGAACAGTTACTGCCCTGTTGTATAGCGGGCACGATCTGGGTTCATCTCGCCGACGGCCGCGAGGTTTGCACCGACGACTGTGGGTACGTCGCGGCAGACGGCGAGATGCGACACCTAGGACCTCGGGAGGGTCGGTGGATCCGCACCCGAAGCCTCATTGATGCCTCCGCAGTCGCCCGCGTCGCCCGAACCCACACTTGGGTACGAGAGGCGGAAGTGCAGCTGGTGAGGGGCCGTACCGACACCGCGGTGCTCAGTGTGTCTGGACCAACTCGCAATGTCCCGAGCGCACGAGAAATCCGAGCACATCTGCGGACTTTTCTGCACGCCAGTGATCTGCCTGGACGTATCAAAATCACCTGTACCGACACCCTACCGACGAACAAGGATGACAATGAACGAACTCTCTGAAGCTGTAATCGCGGGTGCCTCTCCGGACGTACTTGAGAGCCTTCCCGTCCCACCTGAATACAACGCCGCCTACCTAGATGTAGAAGACATCCAGATTTTCGCCGGCGTCGAGGACAAAGACGTTCGAAAGTCGATTCACCTCGGCAGTGTGCCCATGCCGGAACTTGCTCCTGATGAGGTGTTGGTCGCTGTTATGGCAGCGGCGATGAACTACAACACAATCTGGTCCGCTACCTTCGAGCCGATCCCCACTTTCAACTTCCTGCGGCACTACGCAAAACAGGGCGGCTGGGCCTCTCGTCACGACCAGCCGTACCACGTACTGGGGTCGGACGCAGCCGGGGTGATCGTGCGCGTCGGGGCCGGTGTGCGCAAGTGGAAGGTCGGGGACCATGTCGCCGTAGGGACGGCTCATGTCGATGACCAGGAACCGCTCACCCATCACGACGGCATGCTCGGCCACGAGCAGCGAGCATGGGGGTTTGAGACAAACTTCGGAGGCCTCGCTGACTATGCGGTCGTCCGCGCGAGTCAATTACTACCCAAGGCAGCGCACCTCACCTGGGAAGAGGCTGCCAGCAACCCATTGTGCGCGGGAACGGCCTACCGGATGCTCGTCAGCGAGCGCGGTGCCAACATGCGTCAAGGCGATGTAGTCCTCATTTGGGGCGCGGCGGGTGGCCTCGGTGGCTACGCCGTGCAATTCGTCCGCAACGGCGGCGGCATACCAATCGGCATAGTCAGCTCGGACGCAAAAGCCGAGGTCGCCCGCAAGCTTGGCTGTGAGCTGGTCATCGATCGGCGCGAGATCGGTGAGATTTCCGCTGACCCGGACGCCACCGTCGCGGCAGGAAAACTGCTGGGCAAGATCATCAGGCGAGAGATCGGAGAGGATCCGAACATCGTCTTCGAGCACGTTGGCCGCGAGACCTTCGGCCTCTCGGTATTCGTGGCCCGCCGCGGCGGCACAATCGTCACCTGTGGATCGAGCACGGGTTACCAACACACGTTCGACAACCGCTACTTGTGGATGCGCCTGAAAAGAATAGTAGGCAGCCACGGGGCGAATTTGTACGAGCAGTGGCAGACGAACCGCCTCATCCAGCGCGGCCAAGTGCAACCTATGTTGTCTGAAGTGCACCCGTTTCAAGAGACACCAGAAGCCGCACGCAGGATTCAACTAAACGAGCACCTCGGCAAAGTTGGCATACTTTGCCTAGCACCCTCGAGTGGGCTCGGTGTCACCGACGTCGACCTGCGTTCCCGGATCGGCGAGGCGCGGATCACACCGCTGGTGACGGCATGACAGCTCCGAACCCGAGCTTCGACGCAGGAAAGGCCGAAGGCCGCGTGCATCGTGTCCGAGTGGTGGTTGCCAAACCTGGGCTGGATGGCCACGATCGCGGTGCCAAAGTGGTGGCGCGCGCACTTCGTGATGCCGGCATGGAAGTTATCTACACCGGATTGCGTCAGACACCCGAGCAAATCGTCCGCACCACTTTGGAAGAGGGTGCCGACGCTGTCGGTCTGTCACTGCTATCGGGCGCTCACATGGAACTGGTACCCCGCGTAATCGAGCTGTTGGCCGAGAATAACGCGATGGAGATACCCATCTTCTGTGGCGGCGTCATTCCACCTGGAGACGCACGCAAGCTCGCTGAAATGGGAGTGCTCCGGGTCTTTACCTCTCGGGATTCCCTTCAGGAGATCACCCGTTGGGCACAAACGAACCTACATCCGCTCAAGGAGACGGAGTGACGAGGCACCAGAACTGTCAGACCTTGGAGTCTGCACGGCAAGGCAATATCAGGGCGCTGGCGCAACTAATGACTCGCGCGGAGAACTACGCCATCACTGAGGTTGACGTCATCTCTCCGGCTGCACCGGACCACCCCCGAACCGCCTGTACGGTGATTGGCTTGACAGGTCCTCCTGGTGTCGGAAAGTCGACGTTGATTTCATGTCTTATCGCCGAGTACCGCAAGCGGGGTCAGCGCGTGGCAGTGCTCTGCTTTGATCCGTCATCGCCGATAACCGGCGGTGCGCTCCTCGGTGACCGCATCCGTATGCAGGAGCACTCAGATGATCCCGGAGTTTTCATTCGGTCAGTGTCCAGTCGTGGCCATCTCGGAGGACTTTCGGCCACGGCCAGGACAATGATCGCGATCCTGTCTGAGATCGAATTTGACAGGATCTTGATCGAGACGGTCGGAACCGGGCAGTCAGAGGTGGAAATCGCATCAATCGCGGACGACACCATCGTTGTTCTAGCGCCTGGAGCAGGTGACGGCATCCAAATGGCCAAGGCTGGTGTTCTGGAAATCGCCGACCTCTACGTCGTAAACAAGGCAGATCAGAACGGAGTCCACGCAGTACTTCGCGAACTCCAGGCCGTGATCGAGCTTGGTCAACGCGACGTCCCCATTGTGACGACTACCGCCAGCCGTCAAGAAGGGGCCGCCGAGGTAGTTAGAGCCCTTGAGGCCAAGCGAAAATCTCCTATGACGTAGAGCTGGAGCAGATCGTTCCTCCAGTCATTACCTCTGCCGCGCTTTGCAAAGCAGCGAAGCTTTGGGCCACCGTTAGGTGATCGAAGTCTGCGACATCGACGGGGACACCTGCATGGCACGAAATCACCTGCGCAGCGGCTTGAACTGGGCCCGAGTCAAGGGTTGGGCTGAATTTGACGACCTAGGCAACCAAGCAAAGTAGGGACTGTTGGCAGAGTTCAGATTGACTGATCTTGTAAATATCAGTCAGACAAGCGGATTCGGTCATGTCAGCATGTTGCATAGCGAGCAGTTATGCGGTGGACTGTAGGCATGCTGACTCGAATTGACCATATCGGGATTGTTTGTTTCGACCTCGACAAAACCGTCGAATTCTACAGTGCCACCTATGGATTCGAGGTTACTCACCTGGAATCGAACGAGGAGGAGGGTATCCGTGAAGCGATGTTGAAGATCAACGAGACCCCGGACGGTTACGCCTCGTACCTCCAGCTGCTGGGCTCGACCCGGGACGACTCAGTAGTAGGCAAGTGGCTGGCCAAGAACGGAGAAGGCGTCCACCACATCGCATTCGGCACGAACGACGTGAGTGGCGAAACAGAAGCCATACGGAGTAAGGGCGTCCGGGCACTCTACGACGAGCCGAGACAAGGTTCAATGGGGTCCCGAATCAACTTCCTGCACCCAAAGGATTGCCACGGGGTCTTGACTGAACTCGTCACCGCCGCAACACCAGACTCCGAATGACAACTGCCAGTTAATGTTGCGATGGTCCATATCGTCAGAGTGTTGATGCGGATTTGTGCCATGGAGTGGTAGACGAGGGGGCGGGATGGGAAAATTGGCGCGGCGTTCGGATAGAAGAGGGCAGAAGCCTCGGAATGCGAAGGGCACTCGGGTTCGCCGTGATGGATTCGACGGTGAGTTCGTTCCAGGGCAACAATTTTCGGTCGACATGCGTATCCGCCGTCAGGCCGCCGAGGTGCTGGAAGCAAAGGTCACCGCGGCGCGGTGGCCCCTTGTGCTCGAGGCCATCGAGGCCGCAGCCTGGCCGGTGGAGACCTACCTGGGAAAATTCCTTAAGGGCGGCTACGACGTGATCCGGTTTCGGTCCGACCCGGCCGACGTGGGCGAGATGCTCCATAGGTTGTCCCGGATGACGAAGCTGCCGGTCGAAGCTGTTGCGCGGGAGCCCCACAAGCACTTGCCCTTCTGGCTCGATGACGAACCGGAATCGCACGATGTCGGCCTGCAGCCCTTCCGTTGGTTCCAGATGCTTTACTACAGCCACTTCCTTCTGCGCGCGTCGACGGCGGACCGGTATGCCTACTATGCGACGCCGGAGATGTCTGCGTTGATCGAGGCCGGCCAGAGTGCCGATCGAGACCATGATGTTGCTGTGACCGTGGCCGATCTTCCCTCGAGCAGAGGAGTTCTCTATCTCGCTCCAGCGGATGGAGTGCCCGACCACGGGCGGGTCCTGGTGTGGAACGAGACAGGTCGCGACAGTGGAAGTGGAACCGATGTTCTCCTGATAGCCATGCTTACCGTTCCTGCTTTGCGGTGGTGGTTGGCGCGGGCCGACGGGGCACTTCCTACTGACGGAAACCGGTTGTACCGCGTCGTCAACGACTACCTACCGGTGTTTCCTTTCGCCGAGGTCCAGCTCAGCCCAGCCGAATTCGATGCTGCGCCCAGTGCACCGAACCGATCAGGAGGCGCGGGTTTCACGGACGTCGGTCCCGACGAACCTGCGCATTCCGTGACCGCCATGAATGACCTGGATTACGTTGCGCGAACGTTCTTCTCGATGGTGAACATGCTGCGAGGCAACAAGTTCGTGGAGTCCACCCGCCAGCAGTCGGCGCGCATGCGAGACAACGACGGCGTAGTCAAGCGGATGCGTGAGGTGACGTATTTGTCGTACCGGCAGCCGCGGTCTGCATCCAGTGCTTCATCGTCGGAAGGATCTGGCAAGCTCTCGCACCGCCACGTCGTTCGGGGGCATTGGCGTCGGCATTGGTATCCATCGCAGAAGCGTCATCTACCCATGTGGATCGATGAGCATTTGCAGGGGCCCGCGGATGCCCCGATTGTCGTCAAGAGCAAGGTGACTGTGGTGCGCCCGCCTGCGGAGAATGAGAGTGTTGAATGACCAACGACCGTAGTTTCGATCCGGACGCCGATCACGGCCAGGCGGGCTGGGTGACTCTGCCCAGTGGACAGCGTGCTTACCGCTACCACGGCTCGGACGACCTGATCTACGACGGAGCAACCGCCCCCGAGGCCGACGCGTCGAACTAGACGTAGATTGGAACTCCTCGGCGCAGGCTCGAGAAGACCGATGCACCGTCATGCCGGAAAGAACGACGCAGCTCGTCCAGTCATTCACATGAATGATTGTTGCCTGGGAACCACAAAGCAGCGCTGTGCGTCCAACACAGCATGGACGACGACGAGTGCGCAGCCATCCGTGACGAGGGGCGCGACCCCAGCGACCCGGCCGTCGTAAGCGCCCTCGACCAGGTGAAACGAACGCTTCACCTATACCGGCATCTCGCCTGGACCTTCACGGCAGACGCCCTCGACACTCGCACCCTCCACCGCTGAACGCGCCCACCTGCACGTTCGACAATCGAACATGCGTTCGATACGGTGTGGTGGTTCCTATCGGCGCGCGAAAGGTCGATCCACATGGCCACCGTCGACGCAATCGGGGACCTCACCGGCTTGGGCAAGGCCGAACAGCTCGCCGCGCTCCGACGCAGCATGGCCGCGATCCCCGGACGACGTGTCCACGCACCCATCGAGCCCGTCGACGCATCCCTGTTCGCCCCATCTCAGCCAACGGCCCCGCCCGCCGACGAACAGACCCTCAGCGGCCCTGTGCGTTCACAGACCCTGCGCACCATCCCCGTGCCCACGCCACTGTCGGAACTCCTCCCACGCGGTGCGCTGGCCCGCGGAACGGCCATCTCGATTACTGGTGCCGGATCGATCCTCGTCGGTCTCGTCGCTACAGCCAGCGCGGCCGGCCACCACGTCGCATTGATCGGGCAGTCGAAGTTCGGACTCCTCGCCGTCCACGAGCAGGGCGGCGACCTGTCGAAAATCCACCTGATCGACCCAGGCCAAACAGACCCCCTCGACGCTGCGAGCCTCTGTATCGAGGGCCTCGATCTGGTCGTGACGACCGTGCACGGACGCGATGTTCCGCCAACCCGGGCGCGTGCCCTGTTGGCCCGAAACCGTACGCACGCAGGAATTCTCGCGATCACGAACGGACGCATGCCCGGTCTCGACCTGGCAGTCTCCTCGCGGCCTGTCGCGTACGGCGGAATCGAGCAGGGCAGGGGCCGTATCCGGTCGATCACCCTCGAGACCACCGTGCACGGGCGCGGTATCGCCGAGCGCACCGGCCGCTACACCCTCACCGCGCCCACGTTCGGCGAACAGGGCCTGCGGTGGATCCCGAGCAGCGTCGACGCGGCCGTCCTGCACCGGCCACACGGTCTGGCGGTCGTGCAGTGAGCCCCGAGATGTACGAGAACTGGCCCGTCACTTTCGATCCGCCCACACGCCTCGTTGTCGATCCCCCTCAGAGAGTCTTGGTCAGCGTCGCGCTCACCGTGGCTGGCTCGTCTGGAGGATCCTTCCGTGACGGGGTGCCGCTCAAAGTCCGGTCCGAAGGTCTCTAGCCAGTGAAGTGTTGTTGTTGCAATCGATTTGACTGATTTCGGGCCGCCAGCGTGGTGCTTGCAGATACGGTGGATCGCAATGGTCGATCTTTGTCGGTGGCAGGTGTTCTGGTGCGATCCAGCCGGTTCGTCGGCTGATGCCGTCGACGATCCGGTGCTTGCAGGGTTGCCCTCGTTGCCGGAGTGGGCCCGCCGGCATGGGACGCGTGCGGGACAACCGTTTCTGCTGCGTACGGATGGCCACTGTGTGCCGGAGGTCGACGAGTTCTTCGCTTCGCCCCGGATGCGGAGCTGCAAGCATGGGACGGTCCGCAAGTATGCGTTCACACTCGCGACGTGGGTGGGCTTTCTCGACGCGATCGAATGTCGTTGGCACGAGGCAGGTTCCGACCAGATCGATGCGTTCAAGTTCTGGCGGATGACCGATGCGGCAAACCCGGTACGCGTTGCAGGTGGCACCGTCAGATCGGATCTGGTCGCGATCAGCACGTTCTACGAGTGGGCACACCGCACTTATGGTGTAACGAATCCGGTGCTACGCGTGGCAGTCCGCGGTCACCGACCCAGAGAAATAGCTACCGAGGCATATCAGGCGACTCCGCACGTGGTGCGTGATCGTGACGTGAAGTGGCTCGACCCAGCAGGGTACCGGCGATGGCGTGACATCGGATTGCGTGGTCTGGACCGGCGTGGTCGAGAAGCGGAGGGGTGGCGTGGCCGGAACGCGCAGCGCGACACCGCGTTCGCCGACGGCCTGTACGGAACGGGGCTGCGGTTGTCGGAGTGGGCGAGTGTGTTGATGGTCGAGCTGCCGGTCGACGATGCCAGCCGGGGGTTCACGACGTGCCGGTTGGCGGCGGCCTGTGCGAAGGGCAGCCGAGGTCGCAGGTTCTGGATGCCTCGCGAAACGTTGACTGACGTACGTGCCTATGTGGAGGGCGAACGAGCCCGAGCAGTACGGCGAGCACGTCGGGAGGGCCGTTACGACCGGATCCTGGAGCGCCGGATCGTGGTTCGATTGCTCGGTGGTCGGCGGCTCGAACTCCGTGACCGTGGCGGTGCCAAATCCGTGGTGTCGTTGGACGCACTCGACCCGGCCGCACGGCTGTATCTGTTTCACGACGATGCAGGCGGGCTGAGCCCGGCGTCGCTGTGGGTGAACGAGGACGGCATGCCGCGGATACCGCATGGTTGGCAGCACACGTTCGTCACCGCAAACCGGCGAGTCGAGCGTGAAGGTTTGATCGGGTTGGCCGCGACCGCGCACATGTTGCGGCACTCGTTCGCTTTGCGGTGGTTCTCGGTCGGTCGGTTGTTGTACGAGCGGCGCTTCGCGCACCTCGATGCCGAGGAGATGAGGGACTACCGGGCACAGTTCGGTGACACCTGGTACTTCGTGATGACGCTTCTCGGGCACGCCGATGTTGCCACCACGATGAACACCTATCTGGAGCCGTTCCGCGATCTGGACGTCTCGTTACTGATCGAGCATGCGCACGGTGCGGCCATGGACCGGGTGCTGACGGATCTGTTCCGAACCGACCCTCGGGTGATCACCGACCCGCTCGCCGATGCAGGGCTCTCGTGAGCGCACAAGGCCGTCGAGCCCAGCTGCCCGGCCTGGGCTACACGTCTCCCGGACGGCAAGATCCGTTGGGGGACAACCGTTGTCGGGTCGTTTTCCATCCAGAGCGTGGTGGCCGCCCGACCACGTTCGACCTCTCCGACCTGCCGGTTGGGGAGGCGATGCGTGAGTGGCTTACCGCAGCGCTCGCGAAAGGAACCGGGCCGAGCGGGTCCGCCCGAACATTGGCATCGGCACGGACATTGCTCGGCGCAGCACGGTCGTTCGCTCGATACTTGGACTCGGCAGATCGGTCACCGGCGACGCCGGCGCAGCTGCACGGGACATATTGGGATCAGTATGTACTGGCGCAACGGGTGTCGAACCGTCGAACACAGGTGATCAATCTGCGCAGCTTGCTGCGACATGCCAGCGATGTGCCCGACGATTTCGCTGCGAGGATGCATCGCACCCAGATCAGTTCGAGAAATCAGAAGTTCCAGGCCTACAGTGCTGCAGAGTTCACACGGATTACGGCAGCAGCGAAATCGCATGTGCGCGAATGCGTCCACCGGATTCATGGAGGTCGTGTTCTGTTGGCTCGGTGGAGGGCCGGGGAGATCGATCGGGACCTCGACAAACACGGCTGGGAGCGAGGGTGGCTACTCGATCACATCGACCGCCACGACCAAGTGCCCCGGTACGCGAACGGTTCGAGACACAATCTTTCCACCGCCCATGGAGGGACGGCGGTGTTGTTCGCCGAGTTGTATCCCACACCCCAGGATGTCGCCGCTGCGGCAGCGTTGTTGATCTGTCTGACCGGGCACAACCTGTCCGCGATCGCCACGCTCCCAGCACGGCATCACAGGCCCGACGGCGACGCCGGAGCCTCCCGCACGGCGATCGTGGAGACGATCAAACCCCGACGCGGTCGACATCACGCCCACCAGAGCATCGCCTTGCACGAAGCGGCCGCGTCCGCTCCAGCCCGGCTCGACTTGTCCAGTGCGTACGCGGTGTATCAGGTCGTTCACGATATTTGCGGACCGGTGCGCGCTCGCGCCGAAACCGAGGTGCTGTTCGCCTATTTCACGCCGAAGAACGGCATGCTGTTCCTGCCAGGGTTACGCCGCAACGTGCTCGGCGAATGGGCACAAGCACGCGGTGTGCTCGGTGATACGGTCGACGAGACCGGTCAGCCTGTACCGCGGCGACTCGACAGCAGACGACTACGGATGAACTGGCTCGAACAGCACCAGCAACCGGTCGCACACACCGAGCAGACACTCGCCAACGACTATCTCGCCCGGCATCGCGGCAATCTCGCGGAATATCAGCAGATCGTGGCTACCACCCTCGACGAGCAGGTCACCGAAGCGCGGCGCACTGCGGTGATGCGCAGCCTGACCGCGAAACAAATCGAACACGCTCGCACCGATCCGAGCGCAGTCGCCGCTCAAGTCGGGCTGACCGCCAGCGTGCTGACTGACCTGTTGGGTGGCCGTCTCGACACCGTTGTTGCCGGTTGTGTCGACAACACCCACAGTCCACACGCCCCCGTGGGGCAGCCGTGCACGGCATCGTTTCTGCTGTGCTTGTCGTGCCCGTGCGCGCGGGCAACTCCACAGCACCTACCGGTCATCGCCGAAGTCCACGACAGACTGCAAAACAAGGCGAAGGAGATGACGCCGCTGCGGTGGGCGCAGCGATTCGCAGGCCCCGTGGCTCAACTCGCCGATGTGATGAGCCGATACCCCGACACCGTCATCGAGGAGGCGCGCATAAACGTGAGTGAGGAACAACGAACTCTGGTCACCATGTTTCTAGCGCGCAACCTGGACATCCGATGACCGCGACCAGCGTCCTCACCGACAATGGCGATGCGAGGTTCCCGGGACCGGAAACCGTTGTGCTGCAAAACCGTCCATTACGGGCCGATACCGATGTAACCGCACTCTCCCGTTTCGGTGACGAACGGTGGACTCTGACACCTGCGTTGTTGGCTCCGCACGCACGAAGCACCTCGCTCAACTTCGGGTCCGTGCACCCCGATTTCGTGCTCGCTCTCAAACACCTGTACTGGGCAATGATCAACCCTGGTGGTGACGACGCCACTGTCAACAGACATCATCGTGGGGGCACACCCGCGATGCTGACGATCTCGACTATGTTCCGGTTCACCCGCGCCTTCACCGACTGGCTGGCATCGCGTGGATGTCACTCGCTGACACAGGTCAGCCCCGCCGATCTCGACGACTACCTGGTGCACGTCAAAACCGCGGAGACGACGTACGCCAAGCGTGAGGACCTCCTCGCCGCGGTGATCAAGATGTGGGGCTACCGGGCACTCGTCCCGAGATCCAATCGTCTCCCGCCGACACCGCCGTGGAATGGCGAACGTATCTACCGGCTGCTCGAAGCCTCACGCCATGTGGAGATCCGAACCCCACGCATTCATCCTGACACCATGAACAGCTTGTTGGCGTGGTCACTGCGGTTCGTAGAGGACTTCGCCGACGACATCACGGCCGGCTTTGGTGAATACGAACGGCTCCACCGACGCATGCTGCCGGCCCGTCTACGGCCTGACCGGGTGCGGCGCCGCCCAGGTGAGCTAGTCACCGATCTGAAGACCCTGATCGATAGGTATCGCGATATGGGTCGCCCGTTACCGGGCATCCGTAGTCGCAGCGGTGAACTGATCCATCACCTGCCCTATCTGGCCCGGCTCCTCGACACCGCGCCCGACGCACTCCGCCGTCCGGAGATCCTCGACATTCTGAGCCGGTCGGGGCTGCCGATCTGCGAAGGTGCACCGTTGCTGATACCGGCCACCGGCACGCTCGACGGGCAGCTATGGTGCAGGGACTCCATCGACGAACGCGAAGCCCACCAGCTGGCCCGCCACCTCACCGCCGCCTGCTTCATCGTCATCGGCTACCTCTCCGGCATGCGGACCGGTGAGGTACTCACCCTCGAACGCGGATGCCTGCAGCGTGATCCCGACAGTGGCTTGCTGCTCATTCGTGGTCGACACTGGAAGGGGGTACACGACGCCAGCGGCTCCACCGTGCCGCAAGGACAGATTCGTCCCGACCCCTGGGTGGTCGCCGAACCCGTCGCGACCGCAATCGGTGTGCTGGAAAACCTTCACCACGACCAGCTGCTGTTCCCGCACATGCTCGGCGAACACAACTCAGGGCCACGACAGTTCCGGACCGGACAAGCCCGCACCACCGGCAGCATCAACACCGACATCGCCCACATGATCGGCTGGGTCGACTCCTACTGCGCAGCCACCGGCCGCACCGACGTCATACCACCCGATCCGACCGATCCGAGCATTCCAGCCCGCCGTCTGAGACGCACTCTGGCCTGGTTCATCGCCCGCAAACCACGCGGCCTCGTCGCTGCCGCGATCCAATACGGTCACCTGAAAGTGCAGATGACCGTCGGCTACGCCGGCAGCTACGCCTCCGGGTTCCCCGACGACCTGGCGTTCGAGGAGTGGCTCGCCCGACTCGACCTCCTCGCCGACGCGGACGAGCACCTTCGACACGGTGAACATGTCAGCGGCCCGGCTGCACACACCTACCGGCACCGCGTCGACGGCGCGCAACGATTCGCCGGACACGTCCTACGCACCAGCAGCGATGCACGCACCTTGCTCGCCAACCCAGACCTGCAAATCTACCCGGGACACGGGATGACCTGCGTTTTCGACCCGCGCCGGGCGGCATGCCACCTCAGCCGAGACGACACCGACACCCGCCGCACCCCCGACCTCACCGATTGCCGACCCAACTGCGTCAACATCGCCCGCACGGACCGCGATATCGACGAACTCACCACCGATATCGAAACTCTCCGCATCCTGGTCGACGATCCTCTGGCACCACCGATACGTGCTGCACGTGAACGACAACAACTACTCCGACTCGAAGACGCTGTCATTCAACACAATCGCCGCGAAGGCAACGATCATGACTTATGAGAATACGACGGAACGCCATGCGATCGAGGCAGCCATCACGCGGCTGCTCGACGGCACACCGCAACGCTCGACCGGTGCCCTGAGCATCGTCCAGCTTGCCGTCGAAGCCGACGTCAAGCGATGGGTCCTGACACACAAACACACCGACCTCGCCGAACAGTTCACACAACGGGTACGAACACAGGGCAAGATGCCAGCTGCGTTCCAAGACCTCGATAGACGCGCGAAAACAGCTGAAGCGGCGAACGATCGCCTTCGGCAAGAAAACAATCGGCTGCGGAAACAAGTCAACATCTACGCGCAGGTCATCCACGAACTGACCACCGAACGCAACAGAACAAGTCAACAGTCACCTTCGGGCAAGCTTTCGCACATAACCACTCATAGGCACTGACCGGTCAACGTCGCGTGCATGGCCAGCGAGATGTTGCTCCATGCATCACTCATGGCCATACCGTACTCGGCCACCACCAACACCGGTCGCAGGTCAGGACGTCAATCGAGGTGTTGTTCCCACTGCTGCAACCACGGCAGCAGCGCAGTGAGATCACGGGTATCGAGTGCTGCGGTCGCCGCCTCACGGGCGGCGGTATTCGCGTTCAGAGCTAGCGATTCGGGAAGAACCTCGAACAAGGGAATGTCCGAACGGCTGTCACCGATAGCGCAGCACCGGTGCAGTGGTATCCCCCGTTCGCCCGCCAGCGCTACCGCGCGGTCACGTTTGTCGAACTCGTCGAAATGCTCGGCCACCGTGCCGTCATAGACCGATTCTGAAATCCCCACCTGTGGACCGCCATTGGTGGTGAAACCGTACCGCCTCGCGATCGCGCTGCTGACCGGCTGCCACGCCAACGAGGCAAGCACCGGCTCGATCCGACGACTGCGGCACCACGACGTGACGTCGTCGACCCCGTCGATCACCGGTAAGTCGTCGAGCCACCGATCGACGGTGCTCGTGTCCACTCCGCGCCATCCTCGGGCGTCGATGACGCTGATGACGTCGTCGACCCCGTCGATCACCGGTAAGTCGTCGAGCCACCGATCGACGGTGCTCGTGTCCACTCCGCGCCATCCTCGGGCGTCGATGACGCTGACCTGTTCGTTTGTCAATTCCCCGACTGCGTAACGTCGTTCAGCGTCATCGAGTTCGTGCTGGTGTCCCATGTGTGCCGCCAGAAAGCTCCCGCTCGACATCGAGGGCACCAACGTTCCGTCGATATCGAAGAACACCATCCCTCGTAGCGTCATCACTGAAAGATACTTGGCCCAGCAGTTTCGCACCGCGACCAGCGTCAAAAACGAGGTTGGGTCCGACTACTCGGTCGGCACCGCAGTGCACACAACCAGGGCGAGGCCTACCAAGACAGGGGGAACAACGGTCTACCATGACCGCTCTCGCCGCTCGACCAAGCCGAGCGTCTTTAAGAACCAGGCAAGCCCGCACGCAGACAGGAGCAGGGCCGACATGCCGCCGACCACGAGTTCATCGGGTCCACTCATGCCCGACAGGATCTGCGGCTGGTCGTAGCGCATGCCTACCATTACCAGCAGAGCCACTGAGACAAGCACTGTGAGAACGGCATGGGATATTTTCACGCTGGCGAGCCGCTGTTGCCTCACGACCAGAATCGTATCCGGGGACGCGATGGGTAACCTTTAGTGCGTACCCTGGCCTGAGCGGTTCGATTGGCCGAAAACGGTTTGCTGAGAAGCAGTTTCGCACTGTTGTTGGTCCTGCGATCGTCGTGTGAGCTTTCAAAGGTCGTTCAGTTGGTCTCGAGTGACCGTGTGAGCGCGGCGATCAGTGCGGTGACGGCCGGCAGGTCGGTCGAGGTGGCGATGCGCAGTGACCGGGTGATGACCGGCGTGGTGGGTGCGTAGGTGACCGCCGCGGTGGGGACGCGTGCCGTCACCGGGAAGAGTGCGACGGCCAGGTTCGCTTCGACCAAGGCGAGTTGGGTTGCGTAGTCGGACACTTCGTACGCGATCCGCGGCTCGACCCCACAATCGCGCAGCGCCTGTGTCGTCGCTGCGTATGCGTCCGATCCCTGCGGACACACTGTCCACACGGCGTCGCCGAGCCCCGAAAGATCCACCCGCGCCGCAGATCCGCTCGCTGATGGCAGCGCAAGGTGGACTTCCTCGGTGTGCAGGGTCTGCACGTGCACACCTTTCGGGAGTGCCGTGGGCCGGATGTCCCAGGATTCGAAGACGACGATATCGAGCGCGCGTCGTTCCAACTGCGCTAGAAGGTGGACGCCTTCGCCGTCGACGACCTGCGGGGTCAGCATCGGATTGGTAAGCACTATCTCGGCGAGGGCGGGGACGACCAGCCGGCGTAGAGCGCTCGCCACTGCGCCGATCCGCACAAGTCCGGCGATCTCGGTGTCGATGCGGGCAACGTCACTGGCAGCGGCGTCTGCCACCTGGACCATCTCGAGGGCCCGTACGGCCAACACGCGGCCGGCGGGTGTGAGGCGGATCGTGCGGCCGTCGGGTTCGACGAGTGCGGTGCCGGCTTCGCGTTCAAGTTTGCGGATGTGCTGGGTGACCCCGGATCCGCTCATGTGCAACGCGTGCCCGGCTTTCGTCACCGATCCGTGTTCGGCGACGGCGGCGAACACGCGCATACGATCCCAGGTCAACATCGAAGCGAGACTACGCAATCGAACCGAGTAATACGAATTAGACTTACCAATTGGGGTGCTGGTTCGCTGAACACGTGACATACACAGCCAGCGCCACCCTTGACAGCGAACCGCGGTTCGGACGTTCGACGACCTTGGTCGTGCTCGGCGCGGCGTCGCTGTCGTTGTCGGCGACGTTCGTCAAGCTCGCCGACGTCACCTCCGGTACCGCAGCGTTCCTGCGCTGCGCGCTGGCGCTGGTCGTTCTCGTCCCGTTGGCGGTGTGGGAGGTGCGTCGTCGCGGCGCGATGCCGATACCGCTGTACCCGTTGGCGATCGTCGCCGGGGTTTTCTTGGGTGCCGACTACGTGATGTGGACCAAGTCGATCCTCGACGTCGGAGCGTCCATCGCAACCGTGTTGATCAACGTGCAGGTCGTCGTCCTCCCGTTGCTCGCCCTGGTGGTCGACAAGACGGCTGTTCCTCGACGGTTCGTGGTGACGGCACCCGCGATGGTGCTCGGTGTCGCCCTCGCCGGCGCGGTGATCGGGCCGGCGGGTGACACCGGCGGCGGCAGCGCGGTGCGCGGATCGATCCTCGGCATCGCGGCAGGGGTCGCGTATGCGGGGTATCTGTTTCTCAATCGGCGCTCCGGGCAACGCAGCCCGAAGCACACGATTACCCCGATCTGTGTCGCCACTGCCTCCGCGGCGGTGACGGCTGGGGTCATCTCGGCTCCGCTCGGTGATCTCGACCTGACGATCACCGCCGGAGCCTGGGCGTGGATGATCGCCCTGGCCTTGCTGGGTCAGGTCGCGGCGTGGCTGTTCGTCAGCGTCGGATCCCGCGATCTCCCGACGAACACGATCGCGGGACTGCTTCTCCTGCAACCGGTCCTGGCCATCGTCTTCGGATTCCTCGTTCTTCACGAACGCCCCACCTGGCTGCAACTCCTCGGCGCCGCCGTCGTCGTCGGCGCCGTATGGACCGCCAACCGACACTCGGCGCACCCACGACGTGGCCTGCGCCGGGGTGTGCGCAGCGTCTGGGCAGGGAAACAGCATCCTGGCTGGCGGCCGTGTGACTAGTTAGTGACCAGTAACTAACGGGTGTATTCTCGCTCCTGTGAGGCAGCAACGAAAGATGACCGGCTCCGACCGGCGCGCCCAGATCCTCGACATCGCCGCCGAGGAGTTCGCCGCCGGTGGACTGCACGGGGCGTCCACCGAATCGATGGCCCGGCGAGCCGGGATCACCCAGGCGTACATCTTCCGAATCTTCGGCACCAAGAAGGCACTGTTCGCCGAAGTGATGGTCGCCTCGTTCGACCGGTTGACAGAAGCGATGCGCGAGGCGGCCGGCGACGACACGGGCCGAGACGCGTTGGCGGCCATGGGCGCGCGCTACCACGACATGCTCAGCGACCGCACGGCTCTGCTGCTGCAGCTGCAGGGCTTCGCCGCGTGCGGCGACCCCGACGTCCAGGGTGCGGTCCGCGACAGCTTCGGACGCATGTGGACCACCGTCGCCGGCATCACCGGCCTCGACGACGTCACCGTCAAAGCATTCCTCGCCTTCGGCATGCTCCTCAACAACGCTGCTGCCCTCCAGGTTCCGAATCTTGACGAACCGTGGGCCACAGCTATCCAGACCCGCATCCAACCCGGGCTCTTCGACCACATCACCACCGAGACGAACCGATGAACACCCCCGCAGCCGGTACGCCGCCGCGAGCGCTCATCCCGACGCTGATGTTCATCGCGCTCGTCGTCGCCGCTGTCGGCAGCCTCGGTGCACCACTGATCACCAGTGTCGCAACCACACTCGACGTGTCGTTGGCCTCCGCCCAGTGGACGCTGACGATCACCCTGTTCACCGGCGCGATCGCCGGCCCGGTGCTGGGCCGGCTCGGCGCAGGACCGCACCGCCGGACCACGATTCTGATCACCCTGGCCGTAGTCGTGGCCGGCAGCGTCCTCACCGTGCTCCCGTTACCGTTCGGGTGGCTGCTCGTCGGCCGCGCCGCCCAGGGCACCGGACTGGGCCTGACCGCGTTGATGATGGGCGTCGCCCGCGATCACCTCCCCGACCACCGAGCGTCCTCCACCATTGCGCTGCTGTCCGTCGCCTCCACCATCGGTATCGGTATCGGTTACCCGCTTGCCGGACTGCTCACCGAGATCGGTGGTCTCCGCACCGCGTACGGCCTGGGCGTCCTCGTCACCATCATCGCTTTCGCCGCGGCGCTGCGCACCATCCCGTCGCCGCCGCCGGGACGGCCCGCCCGCGTCGACATACCCGGCGCTCTCCTGCTGGCAGCGGCTCTGTTCCTGGTCCTGTTCCTGGCCAGTCAGACGCACTTGTGGACCGAGCACCTCCCGCTCGCTGCGCTCCTGGCCCTCGCCGCCGCCGTCCTACTCGCAGTCTGGGTGATCGTCGAAAGGCGCACCGCGGCACCACTGGTCGACGTTCGGCTGCTCGCGCACCCCGCCGTCGCCGGGGCGAATGTCGCCATGTTCGTCGGCGGGGTCGGGATGTACCTGCTGCTGACGCTGATCACCCGCTACGCCCAAACACCACTGTCTGCCGGCTACGGATTCGGGCTGACCGTTTTCGTCGCCGGGCTCGTCCTCGTCCCGTTCTCCGCACTCGGATTCGCCGCCGGCAAACTCACCCCACACCTGGCCCGTCGCCTCGGTGCCCCACTGACCCTCGCGGCCGGGGCTGCCGTCGTACTCGCCGGCTTCGTCGTCTTCGCCGCCGCTCGGTCGAACATCGCCGAACTCCTCGTCGCGATGGCGGTGCTCGGGTTCGGAGTCGGATCCTTCTCCTCCGCGATGCCCGGCGTCATCCTCGCGGTCACGGACCCGGAAGAGACGTCGAGCGCGATGAGCGTCAACCAGGTCGTCCGCAGTGTCGGGTTCTCACTCGGAAGCGCCGTCGGCGGACTCGTCCTCGCGGCGGGCACCACCGACACCTTCCCAATCGACGGCGCGTACACGATCGCATCCTGCATCGGCGCCGCCATCATGGTCGTCACCGTCATTACCTGTGTCGCCCTGCACCGCCGGGTGCCCGTAGCGTCACGCGCCCAGTCGACTTAAGAAGCCTGTGCGCAATTCTGCACAACGCGTGTCGAGCGACAGGGATTGCCGCACAACGTGATACGTGGCCGGGCTCGACGATCCGGTCCCGCACGCTATCGAACTGGCGTCCACCCGCCACGTCGCACGGCCCTGCCGTTGTGTGCGTCGCAACAAACCGTGGCAGCGCAACCGGGCCGAGCGGGCAAAACCAGTTGCACGGCTAATCCGTCGGTCGCAAGACTGGCACGAGTGGACATGCATCCGAACCAGGTGACGATCTCGATCTCGACCGTGCGCGCACTGATCGACACGCAGTTCTCCGACTGGCGCGACCTCGCGCTCGACCAGGTGCATGCCGGCGGCACGGAAAACGCGATCTTCCGGATCGGTACCGATCTCGTGGCCCGGTTCCGGCTCGAAGCCCATGATGTCGACACGACGCGAGCGGAAGTACTCGCAGAGTTGGAGGCCGCTCGCGAGCTTGCCGGCAGCACGCGCTTCGCCACGCCTGAACCCGTGGCCCTGGGCGAGCCCGGCGGTGACTACCCACTGCCGTGGTCGGTACAGACATGGATCGACGGGGACCCCGCAACGACCGGCGATCTCTCTCAGTCGGAGCCTTTCGCCGAGGACCTCGCCGAGTTCATCATGCAGGTGCGAGGTATCGCCTCAGGCGGTCGGACCTACAACGGCTGCGGGCGTGGCGGCGACCTCGCATCTCACGACGACTGGGTACGAGAGTGCATCTCACGCAGCGCCGGACTGATGGATGTGGCGTCGCTGTCGCAGGCGTGGGCACAATGGCGTGAGCTACCTCGCGGAGACAGCCCGGATGTGATGAACCACTGCGATCTGATGCCCGGAAACGTCCTGGTTGCCGACGGTCGCCTCGCGGGTGTGCTCGATGTCGGGGGTTTGGCCGCTGCGGATCCAGCCCTCGATCTCGTGGGAGCATGGCACCTGCTCGACGCCGGACCGCGAGAGGTGTTGCGGCGCAGACTCGGTGTCGACGACGAGCAATGGCGACGCGGCAAAGCATGGGCGTTCGAACAAGCAATCGGGTTGGTGTGGTACTACCTCGACAGTAACCCGACCATGAGTCGAATCGGGCGCACCACACTCGACCGTGTACTTGGCGACGGGGAGCTCGACCAAGCCCCCTGACCGTCGTTTCGACCATGCTCGGCTACCGCTACCAGATCACCGAAAAGCACGAAGGAGGATACGCCACCTACGCCAATCTGGTTTCAGGAGAACTAGTTTCGTTGAAAATGAAGTCACGATCGCGTTCAGTCGACGTATGATCTGCTCGAATTGAGCAACTGTTAGGAACCAGTTGTAACCCCAGTAGGTGACAACGCGCACGGAGGGTTGCGGTGTCAGCGCGTGCCTTGCCCTGATCGGCGAAGCAGTGACGGGCCTAGGGCTGCAACCACCGCAGTACCGCCCGCGAGTAGGACCCCTATCCCGGCCGCTCGAGAGGGGACGCCATTGCGGGCGGCCGCGATCACTACCCCCGCGTCTATGAGATCAATCGCAATACCTGCCTGCAGGACTAATCGCCTGACGGTCTGATCGGGGTGAAGGGCCGCCGCGCCAAGCGCAATGTCGCGGACGCCGAATGCCTTGATCCAGATGCCGCGGTCTGGTCCCGGGTAGTGGACCCCGAGGGCACCATGAACACGGGCCGGTACGAGCGCTGTGGTCGCACCCCAGACTATTCGGCCGACCCCTATCGCTGTGGCAACTGTCCGTTCTGCATCGTTTGTCCTTTTCGCATGTTCGTTCTACCACTGTCGAGGGTCGGCGCGAGGCCGCTGTCAGACTGTCGACATGTCGATCACACTCGTCCCGATCACTCTTCAACGGTTTCCCTCATGGCTGAAACGGAGCCAGAGCGAGTACAAGACGGACCTGATCGCTACAGGTGAGACGCCACGCGCCGCTGAAGAGCACTCCAGTGATGCTCTCGAGCGTGCTTTCCCAGCGGGTGCTCCCACACCGGGTAACACTGTGTTCGACCTCGTTGACGACATCGGCCAGATCGTCGGATACCTCTGGATTGGCCGTGACAACTCAGACGACGCCAGCTCTTGGTGGGTGTGGGATGTCGTAATCGAGCCCGAGCACCGAGGCCGGGGCTATGGGCGAGCAGCGATGCAGCTCGCCGAAGACCATGCACGGGCGCAGGGCGCGCGGACGCTGGGACTGAGCGTGTTCGGCTTCAATGCGGTCGCGCGCGGGCTTTACGAGTCAGCCGGTTATGAAACCACAAGTGTGAAGATGCGCAAGCAGCTCTGAACTCCTCAATCCTGTTCAGCAGTTTCCGCACCGATTGCGTGGGCCGAACCGCATGAACTCAAGGACGGCCATCAGGTTATCGATCCAGCAGGTGAACGATGTGAGCCTCACGACTACGCGTGGGATCGGTGATGCCGTCGGCCTCTTCGATTCTGACGGCTTATTGCTGCAGGACCTGATAAGGAGTGAATGTGACCAACTATCGTGATTACCTCTGGGTCGAGGACTTCGGGGTCTTCACCTCCGACGGCTACTGCTTGGCGCTCATCGCAACAAGCACGCCCGAAGAAGTTCTGGCCAGCCTCGAGGCATCCGACGACCGACTGACGGTAGTCGGCGCCCAAGCCGCATATCGGAAGGGCTCCGGCCTGAGAGAGCGGCACGATGTCGATGGCGTGAACACCCAACTGTTGTCAGTCGCCGAGGTCGCCGGCGGGTGGACGATGCTGCTCCAGACGCCGGGGTTTCTCGGCATCTCGGCGGCGATGTCCGAGATCGTCACGACCCACGACGTTGTGGTCCACGGGGCGGACAGATTCGAGTGGTGGTCGCGGGGTGTTCTGAGAATCACGTTCGAGCCACTGTTGCCGCAGTCGGACCTAGTGGGGGTACTCGCCGACCGCCAGGCACCTGATGCACGCGCCGAGATCATCGCGCTGATCGGTGAGGTGGGCGGAATCGACCTCGACGAGACGCCGGGTAGAGAATTCCACCACGTCGCGGGATCGTTCGCGCTCGCGGAACGACTCACCGGTGTCCGAATCACACGCGAGCTGCTCGAAACGACGCAGTTCACCGCCACCGTCGCTACGCCAGACCAACTGCATTGGTGATCATTCGATGACGTGTCGCGTCGATGACGCGCTCTGCGCATGTTGATGCGCAACTGTTCTGAAAAGCTCAGTATGCGCGTCGATGCTTGCCCTCAGTGCTCCGATGGCCACTGCACAGCAGGAGCCAGATGCAACGCCAATGCAAACTCCTTGCACCGACTACGCCATGGAAAATTATGGGACTGGATTTGATTGGACGTGTTTCGGCGACACCTTGACTGTCACCGTCCCCACTGAGAATGATTCGGACCCGAGTGCGACTGTGATCGACACATCTACTGGTGAGGAGATTAATCCCGACGATCCGGCACAGACCCCAGACGGCAGGGGCACGCTTCCGGAGGGGCGTGAGGGACCTGAAATAATGCCGCGCGCTCGAATTGATGACTCGCACTCCGTGACAAACTACGAACAAATAATCTGGAATTATTCAGACGGTACAAACGGGTCGACCTCGATTAGTATGCGTGTTTCCATCTATAACCATAGCGGGAATATCTCGGTAGGATTCCAAGATGAGGTACCTATCGAACTCAGATTTCAGTTGAGGATCCGAGAGGATCGTCGGCCGTTTATGAGTGATCTCGACATATATGAGTACGCCGATGACACCGAATACAACCTCGGCGTGCCCGCTTTGAACGGGACTGTTTTTGAGCCCTACTGGGACGAAGGTTTCGACAAGCTGCCCTATCCGTCCGAGGATAAGAGATACTTCTGGGACATCCACCATATCTACATCGCGGCGGAGGGAAGGGGTTGGCTGACAGCAAATCTGTTCGGATTGGGATCGTCGCAATCTGACCGCGTGACCTGTGGCCCCGTCAGGCCGTGCCGATTCGTTGAAGGAAACACGTAGACTGTCGATGTGTTGAAGGTGTGGGCCCGGGTGTCGATATCGCCACCCGGGCCCACACGAGTCGCGTATGGCAACCGTAGGAATGCACAATGACTGATACGATCCCGATTGCGCTGGGAAAGGCTGGGCTCGATCTTTTCGAGCTATCGCTCGCCGGAGCGGTTGACCGCAACGGTAAAAAAGGAAGTATGGAAGTACTGTCGGCCATGGCCCGAGGTGTTCCTGCTTACCAGCCGGCATCGACATATGCCGCTCTATGTGCACTTAGCCACGACTACCTCATGCCACTGCCGCTCATCGTAGCCGACGGCAATATGGGGTTATGGAGCGAACCTGCTGCGCCGCCTGAATACACCAGATGCAGCCTCTCGCCAAGTGGTAAACACGCTTTGAAAGCCGAGCAGTCTGGCGAAGCGCCAATCCCCTTCGACTTAATCAACGGGGATCTACATCGAGGTGGAAGCAGGCCTCCTCTTGACCCGCGTACGGTCGCTATGTTGCTTGCCGGTAAAGCAGGGAGCGATCCTGCGAAGGCTATCGAACTTAACGCGATGTGGACTCCTGCTAACGCCCATGCTGACGGCGATTGGCCGGAGCTGTTTGCGGGCGAAAAGGTGAAATTTTCCTTCTACGGCCGTGTCGCGCTCATTGATGGCCAATTGATGGTAAACGGTATCCCCCCGGGATCCGATCCACGCCCCTTAGAGATGCAAATCCATAGTCGGACTGGACGTAAGTCTTTGGATATGTCTGGACCGAGCGGCCCGCGTATTCAGGTGAGCTTGAAACCGGGTGATGATGCGGAATCGATAGCGCGCCAAATATTGGAGATTCCGGCAATGACGTCCCACATGGAGCTCAGTTTTGGTACATCCATATTGGATATCGTCGAGGCCTGGATAAGCGCTCATGGGGACCAAGCCGCCAGTCGAGGATCTCAAAAGCTACTGAAATTAGTCGCGTGAGAGGGTGCAACTTTTCTGAAGGCCAACCAGGCACCTGGTTCGTTCGAGCTTTCGTAGAGTAGCGATGGTCGACGGTGATGAGGTCTATGTCCTCGTCGGGCGAGCAGGGCCACCGGCGCTAAAGTTCGCGACCATATTAATTGGCGATCAAACCCCGGTGACGATCGAGCAAAACGCTGGTGACGCTCGAATTTTGGATTAACGACGCTCAGTCCCACGATCATGGGCATCTTTGAGGTCGTACTATCGAGGTCTAACCGCGATCAGCGGAATTTCTCGACTACAAGTTTGTGGTGGTCGTCCGCCTGCCTCCGTTAGCGCTGCGCGTGTGTGGTTACCGACAAGGTAGGTTGGACGGCGATTTTGTCGCTGAACAGTCAAACCCCAGCAACTGTGACGGACAGGCGAGAGATCCGAAGGCCTCGCCATGGATACCACCGTCGAGGGCACCTTGTTCGCATGGGCACGCACCGGGACCGGCGATTGGCTTGCTTGTAGCTACGGTTTCCCGTTGACCAATTGACCGGTCTTTGCGCGGGGGAGGGGATGTGATCTGTCAGGTCGCCGCCACATCCGGGAACGAGGCGGACATGTCGGTTCCGTTGCGCAAGACTAGTTTCACCCGGGATGTGCCGTCGACAACGCTGACCCCGCGTTGGCCGTCCCGCTTCCATTCCCACACTCAGGCCGGTCCGGACGGGAGCGGCCCAGCGGTGGCGAGCATTGGAGACAACGGATTTGGGGGCATCGACGATGAATGCCCGCGTCGGGGATGCTCCCTACAGATTCACGAGTTCATGCTCGTTTCACCTCTGCGGCGAAATGTGCGAAGCCCGGTCAGAATTGCGGCCGCAGCAAACAAGCCAGTAGCCACCCATGGCCAGACCGCAAACTCACCGCCCTGAGCTCGAATCACCGCGACAACGGCCCACAGCAACGCCAGCGCCGACCAGAAGAAAATCCACTTTTTCCCGCTCGGAAAATTCACCGTCAACTCCTCGGACTCTAGAGGGAACTCGAGCACCGGTAACACTGAATTGAGGTCTCGTTCCGTCACAACAAGCGGACGCTGATGCGATTGCGCCTCCGCAGGACACGGCGAGGCAGAACCCACAAGACAAAGGGCTGCCTGCGCACGAGGCGACACATGCCGCGCACCCGAGTGTGCTCAAGATACAGCCTGCATTGATGCTGGAGTTGCATACAGGCACTTCCCGCGTCGAAAAATCTCCCGGACCGCCGGAACCCACGCATCCGGTACATGACGAGCCGGTTGTGGCTGCCCGTTCGAGGTTGCCGGTTCCGGGTTGTTCACCGTTGTGACTTACACCGAGCACAGTCAAACCCTCGCCGCTCGCACCGTCGCCGAACTGGAGAGCCTCCGCTCCACGATCTGCGGTCGCCGCTGAGGACGTTTCATAAAGCCGATATATTTGGCTACTTGTATTGTCAGCGATTGCCAGCGTTGTACCACTCTCGTCGAGACTCATACCGAATACCCAACGTTGGCTTGCGGGGTACTCGGATCCGCTATCGGTGACCCACCATGAACTCGGGTCGCTACTTGCGGTGCTGATCTCATCGAACAAGCCTGTCGGATCGAGGATCCGGCGCGAATCCGGGGCGTTGAGAATCCTATTGACGTCGTCCGGGTTGATTTCGGAATAGGTCAATTGTTTGGATGTCGCCTTCGGCGGTGCCCGAGACGGCGTTCGAGCGGATGCTATCGGGCTCAGTAGCGTCAAGCCTGCTACGGCAGCCGCAACGCCTCCCAAAAATCTTCTTCGACCGTGCGTGGCAGTCTTGTCGAACCGTCTGTTGCGCGCGGGCATCTCTTCGCCGATAACCTGAAGTGCTTGCATCGAGCGTTTGACACCGAATTCACGAGTGAGGCGGGGTCCCATCCTTACACCCGCCCACCCACGAACTTGCCCGCTCGGTTGCAACTCAATGAGGGTAGGAGCCCACGGCGGGGTATCCCCGAACACCTCGCGGCGCTCGTCCCACAACGAGGTCAACGGCTTGATCGTCAGTTTCGAGCCCAGCAGATCCTGTATACGTGCGCTTGCCCGAGAGCACGATCCGCACGAGGCGTCGTATCCAAGTATCAATTGCGACATGCATCACCCCTGCTGTGGTGGCCTGTACACGGCTGAAACCGAGATCCTGCGGGCGATATCCGGTATCGAACGCGGACGGCTGGGCCGTGAGGCGGTAGCTGCACTCATCCACATCCCCCGCCAGACCGAGCGGTTTATTTCCCTCAGTGAAACATGGTTCGTTTGCACACGCAACCGTTCACGGGCCAGTCCCAGACCGCATGGACGACGGGTGATTGCGTTCAGCATCAACTGCGCGACCAGTTCCATGCCGAATGAAAGTCGCTCTACAGCAGAGATTGTCATGGTTCGCGGGCATCGTATGATACGGCCGACTCGGGTGGGCGGGTGCCGCGCACGTCGGCGGAATACGCGGAGTATCGACGATGATCGCTGTGGGATTCACCGCGTTCGGGCCGCTCGCACTGTCAGTGGGCCATGACGTGGCAGGGAGCTACACCCCGTCGTCCTCGCATTCGCGGTGATTCCCGCAGCGGTGGCAGTGCTCGTTGCACTCACACCGGTACCCTCGCTTACCCTCAGGGCCGAATGACTTTGCCACTGTTGTTATCTCACGTTCGGGCGCGGCGTGAGATCGCCTGCAGCAGGGGCTCGCGTGAGCAAGATGATCGCAGCCGTTGCTGCCAGTGCGGCCACCATCACCAGATACGGTGCTCGTTCGTTGTGGGAGATCGTGGTCGCGGCCGCTGCAGCGGACAGTCCGACCGCGCCGCCGAATTGTTTGGCGGTGTTCATCAGGCCCGATGCCGCCCCTGCTTGCTCTGTCGGTACTCCCGAGGTCACGACAGTAGCGAGTGGCGTATTCATCAGGCCTCCACCGATTCCGATGATAATCGAGGGACCGGCTACGGCACTCCAGAACGCACCTGTCTGCGCGTCCGCGATCCACCACACCCCCGCCGCGGCAACCGCAGCCCCGGTGAAGATCAGTATGCGGGCACCGATGTGGTCGAGAAGTCGAGGCACGAGCGCAAGGTTCACCGCCATCAGCGATACCGTCAATGGAAGGAACGCGAGACCTGTCTGGATCGGGCTGTACTGCCAGTCCTGCTGCAATCGGAACGTCAGGAAGTACCAGATACCCACCTGGAAACAGACCGCGGTCAGCGCCGTCGCAGTCGTCCCCAAGGCTATGTTCCGTCGACGCCACAGACTCGACGGGATCAACGGTGACTCACTTCGTCGGTCCAGACGCATCCAGGTCGCGGCCGAGGCGACACCGATCGCGAACGCCGCCAGCACAGGACCGGAGAGTCGGCCGTCGTCGGCGAACATCGACAGCGAATACACGACCGAACCGAATGCGAACATCGATGCTGCCGCCGACGACCACCTCACCCCGGTGCCAGCGACCGGTCCTCGTGCGGCGAGCAGGCGGCGGGCGGCGGCGGCGACGAACATCCCGACCGGCACATTGATCAACAGCACTGCACGCCAGGAGAACACTTCGGTCAGTGCACCGCTGAGGATGTTGCCGACCCCGCCGCCTGCGACACTGACCGCAGTCCACAGGGCGATCGCCCGAGTCCGATCAGGGCCCTCGCGAAACGTCACGGTCAGCAACGTGAACGTGGCCGGAGACAACGCTGCAGCAGCCATTCCCTGGCCTATACGAGCAGCGACCAGCATCGGTCCGGTCACAGCCAGGCCACCCAGGATGCTGGCGCACGTGAACGCGACCGTGCTCCACAACACGACCCGAGCCGCACCGAACGAGTCCGCCAGCCGCGCGGCCGCCAACAACGCTCCCGCGAACGCCACGCTGTACCCGGTGGCCACCCATGACGTCATCGCAGTACCCAGACCCAAGTCGTCCTGGATGGAGGGCAGTGCCACATTGACGACCGACACGTCCACCACGACGACGAGTTGAGCGATCGATGCGACCCACAGAGCACGACGCGAGCTCATCTTCCCCCCTTTGATACATCCGTATAAGTGATACGAATGTATCAAGGACGGGAGGTGTGTGGAATGGCCACCGAGGAACGAACAACGCAGATTCTCGACGCGGTCGAACGACTACTGGCCCGCGGAGGACTCGACGCGGTCACCATGCGTGCCGCCGCGGCCGAAGCAGGTGTCTCGCTCCGGCTGGTGCAGTACTACGGCAACAGCAAAGACGAGCTCCTCCACTCGGCACTCAGCCGGCTGTCCCGGCGCAGCGTCGAACGGTGGCAGCACGCCTCTGCGGACCCGAACCCCTCGATCGAGGAGTTCCTTCTCGAAGCCCTACCGACCGACGACGCCAGCCGCTCGCTCCACCGCGTCGGGGTGTCGCTCGAACTACTTTCCATCACAACCGAATCCCTAGTCGCCGATGCGTATCGCGCGCACCTCACAGCGATCCATGACCACCTCACCGATCTGTGCCACACCCGAAGCCCGGGCATCAGCGGACGTCGGGCGACGGATCTGGCAACGGAGTGCATGGCGTTCATGCACGGACTGGGGTCGCTGGTCATGGCCGGGCACACGACACAACAGCAAGCGCGCATCTGTATCACCGACTTCGTCGCACGCCTGAAGTAGTCAGGGGCCTGATCAGCGATCGTCGGCAGTCGCCACGCGGAGCGTTGACCGCGTCCGATGGAGCTCCGGATGTCGGCTGATCGTGACTCTCCGGTCGAGCAGTCACGGCGGTGATCGTTCAACTGCCCGAACCGAAATATCTGCGAACGCACAGCCGGAAGGGCCGCGGATCGAGTTATCCACAGGGTAATGTCCACCGCGCGGTATTTTCGTGCCCAAATCTCGTCCGACAACGACAACCCGGCTCCCGATTCGTGAGGCCGGGTTTTTTCGTGCCCGTTGTCGGGCCGCAAGCTCCTGCCCCGAGAACGCGGCAGGTCACGCTGGCACTTCAGCGCCAGCCATTCCACCCCAGAAGCGGAGGTGGCGTCATGGACCTCGTCCTGAACGCTGTTCTGCTCGGCGCAGTCGCCGGAGTTCTTCGCGAACTTCGGTTGCTGCTGCCCTTGGTCTCGGACCGGGCGTGCACACGCCAAGTCCGACTCGCCAAGGCACACCGCAGACAGCGCTAGCAACAACACCCATCGCCCTTACCTGGGAGAAGTCTGTCCAAAATCCGCGACAAAACCCCAGGTCGCCTCGAACAGCGCGGTAATTCCCTCGAATCGCGGCGATGTGCTTATCAGCCGTTGCCTACTGAAAAGGGCGCACTGAGGTGTGTGGCGATACCTATCAGAATCCGATCTCGTCACCCCTTCTCGGGAGGTGCGTGACGGCAGCGGCAGCGTCGAGCTGCCGCCGCAGGGAACGGTTGTCGATGGAAAGGCGCTGGATACTCGACATCGCCAGCGTGAGGTCATCGGTGAGTTGTCGGTTCCGTTGCCGAAGTCGAACAATGTCCGAATCGACCTTCAGAGGGTCTACGGCAGGTGCAGTCGATGCCGGGCCCGAGGCACGCAGCCGATCGACGATGTCGGGGTAACGCCGCCGAAATGTGGTGTTCGCAAGACCCAGGTGCCGCGCCAAGGTCAGCACCGACGGTGTGCGGCCGGCGGCGGCTTCGAGGCGCTCGATCGCTTCGTCGATGAGCGCTGCATCCGATTGATCTGCTTGATCGGTCATCGTTTCGGGTTGACCGTCTGGGTGCGGATCGGTGCCGGGTCGGGATCTACGTAGAGGTCGAGGAAGTTGGTCAGTCGGCTCAGTCGCTCACGTAGTCGGTGCACCAAGAGCGGCGGAAGGGTTGTCCCGGTGGCCAGTTCTTGCTGCAACGATCGATGTTCGGTGCGTAGCGCGTCGATGTTGTCTGCGGTCAGTGCAACGTTGCTGCAATCCAAGGGCTGGCAGTGACCGAGTTGTGGTCGACTGTTGCCTCCCTGATCCGGACGGGGCTGGCACATCGCTTTGTCCTGATCGAACACGCACAGTGCGAACGTGCCGGGATAGATGGCGGGCTCAGATCGCTTCATCAGGCGCTTGAGGCGAGTGCCGTCGGTGACGACTGCTCCAGCGAATGCAGCGGCAGTGGCGAACGCATCCAGTCGGCGGTGGGCGAGATCGGCAGCAGGACCGGTGACCGTGTGGGGATGGTCGGTGGCAATGCTCATCAAGTCTTCACCGCGAGCGAGAGCCTGTTCGGCTTCGACCTCGGCGCGGAACCCTGAATCCGAGGTGCCTGCGTAGCCCTCGAACATTTGAACGCTCAGATGGCGGTAGGCGATGGCACCGGCGATCGACCCACCCGGCCGGCGGGCAATGAACCATGCCAGCGTCCTGCGGAACTGGCGAGTACTCAGAACCCACTGCTGGCCGTTCACCAACGGAATCGATTCCGCAAGAGCATGTTCGGTGCAGTAAGAATTGATCCAGAGGGCGAAGCTTTTCAGTTGGCTGGAGGTGGCATTGGTGGTCAAGGCCCCGATTCTGGCGTCGTTTCGGGGGCGGATTTGCTCCGAGCCT
>NZ_NOZF01000059.1:0-37349 GCF_002258565.1 Rhodococcus sp. 05-2254-6 | reverse complement strand
CTTCCTCCGGAGCGGCACCAGCCTCATCCAGACCATCGGCCGTGCCGCCCGAAACGTCTCCGGCGAGGTCCACATGTACGCCGACAAGATGACCGACTCCATGACCTACGCGATCGAGGAAACCGAGCGTCGGCGTGAGAAGCAGATCGCGTACAACAAGGAACGAGGCGTCGACCCTCAGCCGCTGCGCAAGAAGATCGCCGACATCCTCGACCAGGTGTACCAGGAAGCCGAGGACACCGAGTCGGTCGTCGAAGTCGGGGGATCCGGGCGCAACTCCAGCCGGGGTCGGCGAGCGCAGGGCGAGGCGGGCCGGTCGGTCAGCACCGGGGTGTACGAGGGCCAGGACGTCTCGTCGATGCCCCGCGCCGAACTGGCCGATCTGATCAAGAACATGACCGATCAGATGATGAACGCGGCACGCGAGCTCAAGTTCGAGCTCGCCGGCCGACTGCGCGACGAGATCCAGGATCTGAAGAAGGAGCTGCGCGGGATGGATGCGGCAGGCCTCAAATAGGTTCGGTTACGGTTCAACGATGGACGCAACCACCGCCGGCCGCACCTCTCGCGCGCTCGAGCTCATTCACTCGATGACCTATTTCCTTCCGGAGACGCAGGACGCTCTCGTCGCCGCAGGGTTGCCGCCGCGGGCCTGCTATTTCGCGGGCCGGGCAGCGCCTCTGGGGCGGGTCGGTGCAGGTGTCGTCACCGCTACGTTCTACAACTTCAATCGTGAACTGATCGCGCCGCTCATTCCGGCCGCCTGGGATATCGCGTCGCCCGACGAGATCATGGCAATCCGGTACGACACGCTCGATGCCGCCTTCGCCCGACTGCTCGGGCCCGAGGTCCTGACGTCCGCGGACATGGCCGAGGCCGCAGACCTGGCATCGATCGCAGCCCGTGGCATTCCCGGTGACGACGGCCGACCCCTGTACGCCGCGTATGCCGAGCTCGACTGGCCGACAGCTCCGCATCTCGTGCTGTGGCACGCCCTGACTCTGATCCGCGAATACCGCGGCGACGGTCACCTCGCGGCGCTGCAGACGGCGGGACTGAGCGGTCTCGAAGCACTCATCACCCATACCGCCACCGGCTACGGCTTCGAGAAGGAGTTCGCCCGCAAGCGTCGCGGATGGTCGACCGAGCAGTGGGACGGGGCGGTCGCGTCTCTGGCCGACCGTGAGCTGCTCTCGTCCGACGGTGCGCTGACCCAGGACGGGAAAGATCTCCGTACGTTGGTCGAGGACATCACCAACGACCTCGCAGTTGCACCGTGGGCCGCCCTCGGCGAGGACGGTGCCGCTCGGCTGGTTTCGCTCGCGACGCCGTGGCGCGAGACGATCGTCGGTGCGGGCGTCATTCCCGAGGGTGTCTTCGGGCCCGCAATCAAGAAGAAGTAGGCCGCCTCAGCTGGTGATATCCTTGGTGCCGAAACGTCGCCACGCGATCAACCCGAACACGGCTGCGTACGTGACGGCCGAGAACGAACCGACCACCATGTCGTTCCAGTCGATGCTCGTGCCGAATGCATCGATCCACGAATTGGCGTAGTGCCCGGGCAGGTAGTTGCGGAGTGATCCCAGTGCCGTGATCTGGTCGAGAATCTGCATCAGAATCGACGTCATCACCGCACCGCCGACGGCCCCGAGAGGGGCGTCGGTGAGCACGGACAGCAGCATGGCCAGGCCCGCGACCCACAGCAGGTTGATGCCGATGTACGCGACCGCGATCAGTAGCCGAACCAGTGAGGTGCCGTAGGGCAGCCCCTCGCCCAGCGGGGTGATCAACGATTCCGCGCCGTACATCACGGTGCCGATCAGCAGGGACACCCCGACGAGCACCAGGATCGCAACACTGGACAGCGTCGCCGACACCAGTGCCTTCTGCGTCAGCAGTCGACTCCTGGGCACGGGAATGGCCAGCAGGTACCGCAGGCTCGACCACGAGGCTTCGCTTGCCACCGAGTCGCCGAAGAACAGGGCCACCACCACGATCAGCAGAAAGCCCACGGACATGAACAGAGCGAAGACCGTGAAGTTCATGCCACCGCGGGTGCCGAGCTCGATGAGCCCATCGGCATCCGAGTCCGCACTCGAGCTGCCGACGGTGAAGGCGATGGCGAGAATTACCGGCAGCAGCGCCAGGAAGCCGATCGCCAGCTGAGTGCGTCGACGTCCCAGTTGCCTGCGTAGCTCGGTACGGAACGGCAAGGTGCTACCGCCGGTGTATCCGGCAGCGCGCCCGTCTGCGTGTGTGGTGCTCATGAACGATCCTTGCTGGTGGAAGACCCTGGGGTGTCTCGGTGGACGAGGTCGAGGAACACGTCTTCGAGGCGCGTCGATTGCGAGAATCCGCGCACCGAGATCCCCGCGGTGACGAGCTCTCGGATCACGACGGCGGCATCGGCGTCGGTCAGGTCGACGGTCACCGTGCCGTCGTCGACGATCACTGCGCCCTCGTGGCCGGAGGTACCGAGCACCGACTGCGCGCGGGCGGCGTCGTCGACCCTGATCTCCGTTTGTCCGCCTGCCGCGGTCAGTTCGCGCACAGTGCCGGAACTGATCACCGATCCGCGATTCATGACGACCACGTGGGTGCAGGTCTGCTCCACTTCGGCGAGGAGATGGCTCGACACCAACACGGTTCGTCCGGTCTTCGCGTAGTTGATCAGCACGTCGCGCATCGTCCTGATCTGCGGTGGGTCGAGTCCGTTGGTCGGCTCGTCCAGGACCATCAGATCCGGCAACCCCAGCATGGCCTGGGCGATGGCGAGCCTCTGCCGCATGCCTTGGCTGTACGACTTGACCTTGCGTTCGATCGCGGTGCCGAGGTCTGCGATCTCGAGGGCTTCCTCGACATGGGCGTCCTCCATCGGGCGACCTGTCGCTTCCCAGTACAGCCGCAGATTCTGTGTTCCGGTCAGGTGCGGCAGAAAGCCCGACCCCTCGACGAAGGAGCCCAACCTGGACAGCACCGGTGCTCCTGGCGTCACCTTGTGGCCGAAGACCCTGATGTCACCACCGGTGGGAGTGATCAGGCCCATCAACATGCGCAGGGTGGTGGTCTTGCCTGCACCGTTCGGCCCGAGCAGACCCAGAACCTGGCCCTGCTTCACCTCGAAACTGACGCCGTCGACTGCGCGAAAGCCGTTGGAGTACGTCTTGGCCAGATCGGTGATCACCAGAGGAATGTCGATCAGACTCTCGTCCACTTCGGCGACCGCGCGGCGTCTGGTCCGCACGACCCCGGCCACGATCGCACCGGCGACCGCGAGCAGGACGATCCCGATGCCTATCAGTGGTGCCACCGGAACGGTGCTGTTGGCGCTCGCTTCCGCGGGGACGGTGGGCAACGCGATGGTGTTGTCGGTCATGGCCACGCTGAACTGTGCGGGTTCGAGCGGCACGGCGTACGCCTGATCGGTGGTGGAGATGCTCAGTTCGAGGCGATGACCCTGCTGGACGAGGTAGCTGATGCCCGGCAGGGCAACGGTGACATCGACGGGATCGATGCCCTCGGTGTCGGGCAGGCGGATCGCCGAGACAGCCCCGCCCGGAAGCGTTCTCGTGCCGTTCGGCGCGACGTCGTAGAGCTTCGCGAACAGGACCGCTTGACCCGGCGAGGCCAACGACGCCACCCGCAGATTCACCCGCGGCACACCGGTGACCGTCACGGACGAATCGACGGGTTCGCTGGTGAACGTTGCCGACTGGCCCGGCAGGTCCGCGGTCAGGGCTGCTCCGGCCCCGGTCGATCCCAGGGTCGAGAGCACCGAGCCCAAACCGGGTATCGACGAGACTGCCGACGGCGACGCTCCGGGCGGACGGATGATCGACTGGTTCTCCGCAGCGGGAGTGAACGTCACCGATCGAGTCTCGGTGGGGTCGGAGTCGGGGATGAGCCCTGGGTAGTCAGGAGCTGTCATTCGGCGGTTGCGGTCGCCGCCGCGTTCGTCGGCTGCCCGCTGAGTGGAGTAGACGAACGGCTGGCTATCTGTAGCAGCATCGCTCTCACGCAAGGTCGTGTCGAAGAAGTCGGCGATGGCCTGATCGCTCGTGCCGTCCGTCCCACCTGCGTCGTGACCGCCGTCGAACCATCGCACGGTGACGTTCCCACCGGCCGCCGCGATCTGACGAGCCGTCGCGTCGGCCTGATCCAGACCGAACAGCGTGTCCTGGCTACCCTGAACCAGCAGGGTCGGCGCGGTGATGTTCGACGCCACCGCGACCGGCGAGTGGGCCGTGAGCAGATCGAGGAGCTGTTGGCTGGGTATTCCGGTCACTGCGGACTGGGCGTAGGCGTCGCAGAACTCGGGTGCGAACCGTCCGCAGGCGGATGCCTGCTCGGCGGTGCCGGCTTCGTTGCCGTCGGTTCCGGTGCCGTTGCCGTCGCCGGCCGGTGCTGCACCGGAGGTGCCCACTCCGAAGAACACTCCGGCCCAGCCGCGCTTGAGGACGCCGGGTCCGCCGTATTCGGCAGCTGCGGGGGTGGCGGTGTCGCCGAGGGCTTCTCGGCTCTCGGCGGAGGTGACGCCGTAGTTGGGGAACAGCGCCTGACCCAGGTCGTTCCAGGTGATCGCTGCGGCTATCGAATCGATCCGTGGGTCGGTGCCGCCTGCGCTCAGAGCCAGTGCGCCGCCGTACGATCCGCCGGCGACACCGACGTGCGGGTCACCGGGGGCGTCGAGTTCCACCTCCGGTTGTTCGGCGAGCCAGTCGATGAGTCCGCGTGCGTCGGCGACCTCGCGGTCGGGGGCGTTGAGCGAGATGGAACCCGTGCTGTCGCCGAACCCGCGTGCACTGTAGGCGAGCACGGTGTACCCGCGGGCTGCGAGGTCACGTGCCTCGCCGTCGACCGAGTCCTTGCTGCCGCCGAAGCCGTGGGCGAGCAGCACCGTCGGTGCGGGGGTGACGGCGGGGACGTACAGGCGAGCGTCGATGTCGACGGTGCCCGTCGATCCGGGGCTGTCCGGTAGCGTGATGCGCGCATCACGCGTGGATGTGTCGGCGCTCGAATCCTGGGGGAGGAGTACGAATGCGAGGGCGGCTACAGCCAGAACCGCAATCACGGCGGCACCGACAGTCATGGCCCGTCTCGACAGTGGCGGGCGGGGAATCGGCATGGAAACCAATGTATGTGAGTGGCGCGGATCGTGTTGTTCCCCAAGTTCACGTGCCGATCGGCCGGTTCCGGCTAATGTCAGCGAATCAGTCCCCGGACCACGTTTTTCGGTCCTGTGACTTGCACCAATCGAGTTCGAGCAGAAGTGTCACATCTGTGTGTGTGACCGACAAATGGAGGAATGAATGAGCGCCTACCGCACCGTCGTCGTCGGGACCGATGGCTCCGAATCGTCACTGCGGGCAGTGGAGAAGGCCGCGGCGTTGGCGGGAGACGCCGCTGCCACCCTGGTGATCGCTTGTGCGTACTACCCGGCCGATCCGAAGGACACGTCCGCTGCCGCCGACGCATTGCGCGAGGACGCCTACCAGATCACCGGATCGGCACCGACGCGTGAGATTCTGCGCACGGCGCGCGAGCACGCCACCAAGGCCGGTGCGAAGAACATCGAGGAGAAGGCGATCGTCGGTGCTCCCGTCGAGTCGCTGCTGGCACTCGTGGACGAGGTCAAGGGTGACCTGCTCGTCGTCGGCAACCGCGGCCTGAACTCGTTGACGGGCCGTCTGTTGGGTTCGGTTCCGTCGGACGCCGCTCGCAAGTCCACCTGCGACGTTCTGATCGTGCACACCGTCCGTTGAGTGCACGCTGCACACACCACCGGCCCGCTCTGTCGAATCGACGGAGCGGGCCGGTGGTGTATGCGGTTCTCTAGGCTTCCGGCTCGAACGGCTGCAGCGCCGAGAGCTCACCCGGTAGTGCGTCCGCGTGCACGACGCCGAGTCGCTGAGTCGCTCGGGTGAGCGCCACGTACAGGTCGTTCATACCCTTGACCGAATCCGCCACGATGGCACCGGGTTCGACGATCAGCACCGAGTCGAATTCCAGTCCCTTGGCGTCCTTGACCGTCGATACGGTGACCAGTTCCGATGCCAGATGGCGGAATCGGTCGACGTGGCCTGCGGGAACCAGCACGGCACTCAGGCCTGGGCGAGGGTGCTCGGCCACTCGCTTCTCGACCGCGGTGATCAGATCGTCCGGTGCCACTCGTTGGGCCCACGGTCGTACCCCGGTGCTGCGGATGGACCGCGGCTCGGACTGCTCGGGGTCGATGGCAGCCAACACGTCGTGTGCCACCGTCATGATCTCCGACGGTGTTCGATAGTTCACCGTCAGTTCGGTTCGCTTCCAGCGCTTGGCCACATACGGTTCCAGAACCGAACCCCACGACGAGGTACCGGCGGGATCACCGGTCTGCGCCGTATCGCCCACCAGTGTCATCCACCGATTCGGTATGCGCCGCATGACCATTCGCCACGCCATCGCAGAGAGTTCCTGCGCTTCGTCGACGATCACGTGCCCGTAGGTCCACGTTCGGTCACCGGCGGCCCGTTCGGCCGTCGTGAGTCGTTGACCCGAATTCTGCCGTCGCGCAAGCTGATCGGCGTCGATGAGGTCGTAGGCCATCAGGATCTCCGGGTCGAGTTCGTCCTCGAGGTCCTGAGGTGCCGAACCGGTCAGGATGTCCAGGGCACCCTGGGCGTCGGCGATCTGGCCGCGCCACTGACGTTGTGCCTGTTCACGTTCGGCCGCGTCGTCGACGCCGAGTAGCTCGGCGAGTTCGTCGAGCAGGGGAGCGTCGGCCGACGAGAACCCGTGGCCTCGGCGGACGAGGGCTTCGCGCTCCATCTCGTCCAGTGCAGGCGCGGCCGAGGCGATTTTCTCGGGCGAGGCGAACAGGTCGCGGAGAACCTGCTGGGGAGACAGATCCGGCCACAGTTCGTCGACGGCGGCCATGACGTCCCGGTCCTCGCGCATCTCGTCGCGCATGTCCGCGATGTCGTCGGCGCTGAGCAGGCTGGACCCGTCGACGAGGTTCTGTCCGAGTTTCGCTGCCAATTGGTTGGCCAACTGGTCGATGACCGAGGACACGAACAGCGGACGAGCCAGGTTGTGCGGTCGCCGGGACGAGCGGGCACGGCCGCGAGCCCTGGTGACGATCTTGCGATCGAGCGTGATGTCGTAGGTGTCGAACTTCAGCCGACGGGGCTGCGCGGGAACTTCCTGACGGTCGCGTACCGCTTGGGTCAGCACCTCCACCATCGACAGCCTGCCCTTGACCTCGGTCGCCACGGCCGAGTCCTCGCGTTGCGCGCGGACTCCCGGGTAGAGGTCGCCGATCGTGGACAGCAGCACGCCTGTCTCGCCGAGTGACGGCAGTACCTGACCGATGTAATCGAGGAACGTGGCGTTGGGTCCGATGATCAGCACGCCGCTCTTACCGAGCTGCTGACGGTAGGTGTAGAGCAGATAGGCGGCGCGGTGCAGCGCGACGGCAGTCTTGCCGGTGCCCGGTCCGCCCTGAACCACCAACACACTGCGATGCTGCGATCGGATGATCGCGTCCTGCTCGCTCTGGATCGTCTGGACGATGTCGTTCATCTGACCGGTACGTGCGGCATCGAGCGCCGAAAGCAGCGCGCCTTCGCTCGCGACGCCGCCTGCCACGGCGGCATCGTTCGACGATCGGGCGGAGTTCAGGTCGAGGAATTCGTCGGCGATCGATGTCACTCGCCGGCCGCGGGTACGAATGTGTCTGCGACGCAACACGTTTTCGGGTGCGGCGGGCGTCGCCAGGTAGAACGGCCGGGCCATCGGTGCTCGCCAGTCGAGCAGCAGTGTCTCGTAGTCGTTCTTGTCGTCGAGAATCCCGACGCGGCCGATGTATCGCTCGGGCCGGTCGTCGACCTTGGGGTCGAGGGTCTCGGGATCGAGGTCGATGCGCCCGAAGCACAGTCCGTTCTCGGCGGCGTCGTACTTGGCGATGTCCTCTGTGTACATCTGGTTGAACGATTCCCGTTCGCTGCGGGCCTGCGGGGTGCCGCCGGTCTCCAACAGCACTGCGCGCAGTCGGTTCGCGGCATACTCGCGTAACGCGTCGAGCTGCGTGTACAGCCGCGTCAGATGCGCCTGCTCTAAGTCTTCTTCGAGCGGCACCACGGAGTCGCTCGATGTGTGGCCGTCGTCCGGCAAAGGGTCTCCTCGGGAGTTCGGCCGAGGCGAAGATATCGCCTCGAAATCAGCCAGAGCAGTCTACGCCGCACAACGGCCCTGCCGCAGAACCGCTGGTTCCGGGGCAGGGCCGTCTACGCGAACGTCGCTGTGTGGTGTCTGCGAAAAATTACTTCGCGTACTGCTGCAGCTTCTTGTCCAAGTTCTTCTGAGCCTTGGCAACTCGCTTCTCGAGCTTGGCGCGAGCCTGCTCGGTCACCTTCTCGAGCTCCTTGCTCTGCTTCTCGGCGCGCTTGCGAGCGCGCTTGCTCAGCGTGTCGACGCGATCGGACGCCAGATCGGCCCACGTGACTCCGCGCTTCTGCGCCTCGTCGGCGAGGACGGAACCCTTCTCGGCCGCCAGATCGGCGAGCTTGGACGCGCGCTTCTGCGCGACATCGGCCAATTCGCCGCGACGATCGGCAGCGACGTCGACGAGCTTGGAGCCACGCTTCTGTGCGAGCTCCGCCAGGTCGGTCCCGCGATGGGCTGCCTTGTCGGCGAGCTTGGAGCCGCGCTTCTGTGCCTCGTCGGCCAAGTCGCTACCGCGGTCGGCGGCCAGTTCGGCGAGCTTGGATCCACGCTTCTGTGCTTCCTCGGCGAGCACCGAACCCTTGTCGGCGGCCACGTGAGCCCAGCGGTTCAGTGCCGGCTGAGCTACGTCGGCCAGCTCCGAGCCCTTCTCGGTAGCGATATCGGCGAGCTTGGCCAACTTGGGCTGGGCGGCATCGGCGAACTTGGCCAGCTTCGGCTGTGCAGCCTCGGCCAGATCGGCGCTGCGGCTCGCGGCGACGGCTGCGATTTCCTTGACGCGCTCACCGGTCTCATGGGTGGAGTGACCCGGCAGTGCCGAGACGACGGTCTCCTGCGCGCGGCGTGCTGCCCGCTTGCTACGCCATGCGACGGACGGCTTGCCCTCGGTGTCGACGGCTGCGATGAGCAGTCCGCCGAGCAGGCTCAGGTTCTTGAAGAAGTGGATTCGCTGCGCAGCCTTGGTCTCCGGGTCGGTCTCGTTCCAGAAGGCGTGTCCGGCGAGCGTCGTCGGTACGAGACTTCCGGCGAGAGCCAGCGAGGCGATGCGCGGTGCCTTGCCGGTGGCCAGCAGAATGCCACCCGCGACCTGGATTCCACCGTTGATACGGACCAGCGTCTCCGGGTCGTTCGGCACGTTCGCGGTGACCTCGTTGGGGAGGACGTCCTTGCCTTGCTCGATCAACGGGGTGGCGGCCTGGGCCTTGCCGGTGGGATTACGGAGTGCGTCGACGCCCCCTGCGATGAAAATCGTAGACATCAGCGGACGGGCGATACGGCGGACCAGCATTGACAGCCTCCTGCGTAGTTTCTCGTGTCATCGGCGGTGGAACCATGGACGGCACGGCGGTCCGAAAACCTACCGCTGTGCGTCCTTTTGTCACACTATTCATACCCCGTGGTTCGCGGTCTCAAGCACGCCGATCGTTACCAACCCCTGGCGCGCCATTCGTCCAGGTGAGGGCGCTCGGCACCGAGCGTCGTGTCCTTACCGTGCCCCGGGTAGACAACGGTCTCGTCGTCGAAGCGGTCGAACAGTTTCGCTGTCACGTCGTCGAGCAGACGGGTGAAATCCTCGGGGCTGCCCGTCTTGCCGACGCCACCGGGAAAGAGAGAATCTCCGGTGAAGAGGTGGGTGCGCGCGCCCTCGGCATCGGTCAGTGCGAGTGCGATGGAGCCGGGAGTGTGTCCGATCAGGTGCACCACATCGAACGTGAGCTCTCCCACCGACACGGTGTCCCGATCGGCGAGCAGGCGGTCGGGAGCCACAGGCAGGGGACCTGCATCGAGTTCGTGGGCTGCGGTCGGAGAGTCCGTACCGCCGGCAATGTCTGCCAGCGCCTGCCAGTGGTCGGCGTGCTGATGAGTCGTCACGATGAGTGAGAGCGTCGGCGCGTTCCTGTCGATGAGCGACGAGATGCGGTCGGCCTCGTTTGCAGCGTCGATCAGCACCGAGTGGCCTGTTGCGGAACAGACGACAAGGTAGGTGTTGTTGTCCATGGGGCCGACCGACATCTTCGTGATCGTCGCTCCGGGAATCGTTCGCCGCTGCGGCTGCGAGCCCTGAGAGACGACGCCGGTGTAGTTGTCATCGATGACCATGAGGTGCTCGTCCATTTCCAGGACGCTACCGTCGTCGACGGCATGATGGGCGTCGGGGTCGCGCAGCTGGAAAAGTGTGTCGGTGCCTGGATCTACCATTGCTACTGCGTGAGGTTCGTCCCTCACCACAACAGGTTTTCGACGTGGGGTCCACGGTTACACGACGTGTGACCGGTGCGTCGGCATCACACGTCATCACGCGACTCGAAGGTCGTGCAGTGCTGCGCCCCGCAGCAACTCGGCTGGACGTGCTCGTTCGGAAAGAAGGGAACACAGTGGCGGATCGCCTGATAGTGCGAGGTGCACGGGAGCACAATCTGCGGGGAGTCGACATCGACCTGCCGCGGGATGCGCTGATCGTGTTCACGGGTCTGTCCGGATCGGGCAAATCCTCACTCGCCTTCGACACGATCTTCGCCGAAGGGCAGCGTCGCTACGTGGAGTCGCTGTCCGCATACGCGCGGCAGTTCCTCGGCCAGATGGACAAGCCGGACGTCGATTTCATCGAGGGCCTCTCGCCTGCGGTCTCCATCGATCAGAAATCGACCAACCGCAACCCGCGATCGACCGTAGGCACCATCACCGAGGTCTACGACTACCTCCGGCTGTTGTACGCGCGTGCAGGAACGGCTCACTGCCCGGTGTGCGGCGAGCAGATCGCCAAGCAGACTCCGCAGCAGATCGTCGATCAGGTGCTGGACATGGAGGAGGGCCTGAAGTTCCAGGTTCTCGCGCCGGTGGTTCGTACCCGCAAGGGTGAGTTCGTCGACCTGTTCGACTCGTTGAACACGCAGGGCTACTCGCGTGTTCGCGTCGACGGCGTCGTACATCAGCTCACGAGCCCGCCGGTGCTCAAGAAGCAGGAGAAGCACGACATCGAGGTCGTCGTCGACCGCCTCACCGTCAAGTCGAGCTCGAAGCAGCGTCTGACCGACTCGGTGGAAACCGCCCTTCGGCTGGCCGACGGCATCGTGGTGCTCGACTTCGTCGACCGTGACGAGAATGCGTCGGACCGTGAGCGCCGGTTCTCCGAGAAGCTCGCCTGCCCCAACGGGCACCCGTTGTCCATCGACGATCTCGAACCGCGGTCGTTCTCCTTCAACTCGCCGTACGGTGCGTGCCCGGACTGCGTCGGACTCGGCGTGCGCAAGGAGGTCGATCCGGAGCTGGTCGTTCCCGACGGCGATCTCAGCCTCGCCGACGGTGCCATCGCACCGTGGTCGATGGGCCAGACGTCGGAGTACTTCGGCCGCCTGCTCTCCGGGCTCGCCGACGCCATGGGATTCGACCTGAACGCGCCGTGGAACAAGTTGCCCGCCAAGGTCAAGCGCGCAGTCCTCGAGGGCAGCGATCACCAGGTGCACGTGAAGTACAAGAACCGCTACGGCCGCACGCGGTCGTACTACGCCGAGTTCGAGGGTGTGATGCCGTTCCTGCACCGCCGGTTGGAGCAGACCGAGTCCGAGCAGATGAAGGAACGCTACGACGGCTACATGCGCGACGTGCCGTGTCCCACCTGCAACGGGGCGCGGCTGCGGCCGGAGATCCTGTCGGTCACGATCGCGGCGGGCGACTTCGGCCCGAAGTCGATCGCCGAGGTGTGCGAATTGTCGATCGCCGACACCGCGAATTTCCTGAACAGCCTCACCCTCGGTCGCCGCGAGGAAGCAATCGCCGGGCAGGTCCTCAAGGAGGTGCAGGCTCGCCTCGGCTTCCTGCTGGACGTCGGTCTCGAATACCTGTCACTGGCCAGGACCGCCGGCTCGCTGTCCGGCGGCGAGGCGCAGCGCATCCGCCTTGCAACCCAGATCGGATCGGGACTCGTCGGTGTTCTGTACGTCCTCGACGAGCCGTCGATCGGACTGCATCAGCGCGACAACCGTCGGCTCATCGACACGTTGACGCGATTGCGCGACCTCGGAAACACCCTCATCGTCGTCGAGCACGACGAGGACACCATCCGTACTTCCGACTGGATCGTCGACATCGGTCCGTTGGCGGGTGAGCACGGCGGACGCGTCGTGCACAGCGGTTCGTACGAGGACCTCCTGACCAACGAGGAATCGCTGACCGGTGCGTATCTGTCCGGACGGATGGAGATTCCGCTGCCCGACACCCGTCGTGTCGTGGACAAGAAGCGTCAGGTCACCGTGGTCGGTGCCCGCGAGCACAATCTGCGTGGCATCGACGTCAGCTTCCCGCTCGGTGTGCTGACCTCGGTCACCGGGGTGTCGGGTTCGGGCAAGTCCACACTCGTCAACGACATTCTCGCGACGGTGATGGCCAACAAGCTCAACGGTGCCCGCCAGGTTCCCGGTCGGCACACGCGCATCAACGGCCTCGATCAGCTCGACAAGCTGGTGCGGGTGGATCAGTCGCCGATCGGACGCACGCCGCGCTCGAACGCGGCCACGTACACCGGTGTGTTCGACAAGATCCGCACGCTGTTCGCGGCGACCACCGAGGCCAAGGTGCGCGGCTATCAGCCCGGTCGATTCTCGTTCAACGTCAAGGGCGGCCGGTGCGAGGCATGCTCGGGAGACGGCACACTCAAGATCGAGATGAACTTCCTTCCGGACGTCTACGTTCCGTGCGAGGTCTGTGAGGGAGCGCGATACAACCGCGAGACACTCGAAGTCCATTACAAGGGCAAGACCATCGCCGAGGTCCTGGACATGCCGATCGAGGAGGCTGCCGACTTCTTCGAGGCCATCACCTCGATCCACCGCTACCTCAAGACACTCGTCGAGGTCGGTCTCGGGTACGTCCGACTCGGCCAACCGGCAACGACGTTGTCCGGCGGCGAGGCGCAACGCGTCAAGCTGGCAGCGGAACTGCAGAAGCGGTCCACCGGCCGCACGGTCTACATTCTCGACGAACCGACCACCGGCCTGCACTTCGAGGACATCCGCAAGCTGCTCGGCGTCGTGAACGGCTTGGTGGACAAGGGCAACACGGTGATCGTGATCGAGCACAATCTCGACGTCATCAAGGTCTCGGACTGGGTCATCGACATGGGCCCCGAAGGTGGCTCGGGCGGCGGAACGGTTGTGGCGCAGGGTGATCCGGAGGCAGTGGCGGCGGTCTCGGAAAGCTACACCGGCAAGTTCCTGCAAGAGGCGCTCACCCGGGAGTCGGTCGTCGCCCCGCCGGTGAAGGCGGCTGCGAAGAAGCGTAGGCCCCGCAAGGTCGCCGCCGTCCGATAAGCGCTGCAGTCGGCTGGAGCCGTCCGATTCGGACCCCGTGAACGACGAAGCCGCATCCGTTGACTACCGGATGCGGCTTCGTGCGTCGGTCTCGACTTGGCTGGTGTTCTGCTCAGTGCACCGGACCGGTGTACTTCTCGCCGGGGCCCTTTCCCGGCTCGTCCGGATGGGCCGACGCTTCCCGGAATGCGCGCTGCAGGGCCTGCAGGCCGTCGCGAATGGGTCCGGCATGGGGGCCGAGGTATTCCACCGACGCGGTGACCAGGCCGGCCAAGGCGGTGATGACGCGGCGTGCCTCGTCGAGGTCGAGGTATGGGCTCTCCGCGGGATCCGGCTCGGACAGTCCCAACTTCTCGGCTGCGGAACTCATCAGCATCACCGCAGCGCGGCTGATGACCTCGACCGCGGGGACTTCGGCGAGTTCACGGACTTCGGGCTCGGTGCCGACGGGGTCGGCACCCGCGGGATCGCCATCGGCGGGAGTGGGGGCGCTGGTCATGCCTACGAGAATCCCACGCCGGCTGCAGCGGGGAGAATCGGGTGCCGACGCTGTCGGGGACGATCGAGCTCGATTGTCGGTTTCTCGAATCGGCTGGTAGTGTAACTTGACGACCGTCTTCGGCGTGCGCTCCTCGATGGAGTTCACCGCACGGAGGCAGCAAGTGGAGCCCGACTCCCACCGGCACGTAGCCTTCAAAAAGCTACTTCCCGGTCCGGTCGCACGAAGGAAGTCCTCACCGGCCTCCTGCGTGCTTCCTCCCAGTGAGGAGACTGTACGGCGACAGTTGTCGTGCGGGTCGACCGGTCGACATCGGGCCCTGCTATCGGATCACACCGAAAGCAGGGTTTTTTCGTTGCAGCGGTTCACATCGCTGCGGGGAATGTCGAGGATCGACGGCGACGGGCTGTGCCAGTGGCAGGCGGTCGGGTTGCACACCACACCGCACTACCTAGGAGGCCCCATCAGCACTGAGACCCGCATCAACGATCGCATCCGAGTTCCCGAGGTCCGGCTTGTCGGACCGGGTGGTGAACAGGTGGGGATCGTGCGTGTTGAAGATGCACTCCGCTTGGCTCTCGAAGCCGACCTCGATCTTGTAGAAGTAGCTCCCGACGCACGTCCGCCGGTCTGCAAGATCATGGACTACGGGAAGTTCAAGTACGAGGCTGCGCAGAAGGCGCGCGAATCGCGCAAGAACCAGACGCTCACCGTCATCAAGGAGCAGAAGCTCCGTCCCAAGATCGACGCGCACGACTACGAGACGAAGAAGCGCAACGTCGTTCGCTTCCTCGAAGCCGGCTCGAAGGTCAAGGTCACCATCATGTTCCGCGGTCGCGAGCAGTCGCGTCCCGAGCTCGGCTTCCGTCTGCTGCAGCGCCTGGGCGCGGACGTCGCGGAGCTCGGCTTCGTGGAGACCTCGGCCAAGCAGGACGGCCGCAACATGACGATGGTGTTGGCACCGCACAAGGGTGCCAAGACTCGCGTCAAGGCACAGGAGAGCGCAGCGGCTCCGCCCGCGCAGCGCGCACCGGCCCCCGCGCCGGAACAGCCCGCCGATGCAGCCCCGGCTGCCGAAGCACCGGCCGCAGCAGCTCCGGTTACTCCGGCGCAGACCAACTGAGCCTCGCGCTCTACCAGTAAGACAGCCCTACACCTGCTTCGGTACACAGCTGGTCCGTAGCGATGTACGGCTGTGCCATGCAACACCGAAGAGCTATTACAGAAGAAGAGGATTTCATGCCCAAGCAGAAGACCCACAGTGGTGCCAAGAAGCGATTCAAGGTGTCCGGCAGCGGCAAGATCCTGCGCCAGAAGGCCGGCCGTCGCCACCTGCTCGAGCACAAGCCCACCAAGGTGACTCGTCGCCTCGATGGTGTCGCCGTTGTCAAGAAGGCCGACGTGCCGCGGATCAAGCGCCTGCTCGGCATCTGATTCGGCCCGCCGCCGACTGATTTCGGTCGGCTTCATCCCATTACCATTCGGGGTTTCACACACCCCCAGATCGACAGGATTCACCAGTGGCACGCGTAAAAAGGGCCGTCAACGCCCAGAAGAAGCGCCGTTCGATTCTCGAAGCGTCCAAGGGCTACCGCGGACAGCGCTCACGTCTGTACACCAAGGCCAAGGAGCAGCAGCTCCACTCGCTGACCTATGCGTACCGGGACCGCCGCGCGCGCAAGGGTGACTTCCGCAAGCTGTGGATCACGCGTATCAACGCTGCAGCTCGCGCCAACGACATCACGTACAACCGCTTCGTCCAGGGCCTCAAGGCCGCAGGCGTCGAGGTCGACCGCAAGATCCTCGCCGAGCTCGCTGTGTCGGATGCTGCGGCGTTCGCAAGCCTGGTCGCCATCGCCAAGGCCGCGCTGCCTGCCGATGTCAACGCTCCGGCCGGAGAAGCAGCCTGAGCGAGTCGACGTACGACGACTCAACACCGAAACGGCCCGTGGATTCGCTGACCGAGCGAACTCCGCGGGTCGTTTCGGCCGTCAAGCTCGCTCGAGCCGCAGAACGCAAGAAGACCGGGCTCTTTCTGGCCGAAGGCTTCAATGCGGTGTCCGAGGCGGCCCGGTCCCGGTTGGTTCGTGAGCTGTTCTTCACCGCGGATGCTCTCGAGCGCCACCATGACCTCATCACGTCCATCGAGGCGGGTGGCGCACGAGTTCACCCGATCACCGACCGTGCTGCGAGGGCATTGTCCGACACGGTCACTCCGCAGGGCTTGATCGCAGTCACCGAATTGATCGACGTCCCGATCGACCGTGCGTTGGCCGGAACACCGCGGCTGGTGGCCGTACCGGTGGAGACGGCCGAGCCGGGCAATGCCGGGACTGTGATTCGCGTCGCCGACGCGGCAGGAGCGGATTCGGTCGTTCTACTGGGCGATTCGGTGGATCCCCACAACGGCAAGTGCGTCCGCGCCTCGGCGGGCAGCGTGTTCCATCTGCCCATCGCTCGGGAGCGATCGATCGAGTCCGGAATCGACGCGTTGCGCAGGGCGGGTCTGACCATCGTCGCGACGGCCGCCGATGGCGAAGTGGACTTGGACGACGCGGACGAGCTGCTCATGCAACCGACCGCGTGGTTGTTCGGCAACGAGGCACACGGACTCTCGGAGTCCGTGACGCGCGGCGCCGATCACCGCATTCGAATCCCGATCCACGGCCGCGCCGAGAGCCTCAACCTGGCGACCGCCGCGGCGATCTGCCTGTACGCGAGTGCCAGGGCGCAGCGACGCTCCGAAACCCCGTGAGCAGGTCTCACCTAGGATCGTTACTTGTCTGTTCTGAGCAGACACCGACTATTACTCGAGGAGTGCAGCTGTCGTGGCGAAGAAAGATGGCGGACCCGAGCCGGTAGATCCGTCCGTTCTCGAGGAGTCCGCGCTCGGATCCGCAGTGGACTCGGCCGAGCAGGCGTTCGCCGACGCGTCGGACCTCGATGCTCTGACCAAGGTCAAGATCGATCACGTGGGCGGCAAGGCTCCGTTGGCACTGGCGCAGCGCGCGCTCGGTGCGATCCCGGGGGACCAGAAGGCGGACGCGGGCAAACGCGTCAAGGCAGCGCGTGATCGAGTGCAGAAGGCCTTCGACGAGCGACGCGCCGTGCTGTCGGCCGAGCGTGACGCAGCGATCCTGGTCGCGGAAACCATCGACGTGACACTGCCGACCGACCGAGCTCCCGTCGGTGCTCGGCACCCCATCACGATCATCGCCGAACAGGTTGCCGATGTGTTCGTCGGAATGGGCTGGGAGGTCGAAGAAGGCCCCGAGGTCGAGACCGAACACTTCAATTTCGACGCGCTGAACTTCCTGCCCGACCACCCGGCACGCACGATGCAGGACACGTTCCACATCGCGCCGGAGGGTTCGCGTCAGGTTCTGCGTACTCATACCTCCCCGGTGCAGGTCCGGTCGATGCTCTCGCGTGAGGTTCCGATCTACGTCGTTTGCCCGGGACGGACGTTCCGCACGGACGAACTCGACACGACGCACACTCCGGTCTTCCATCAGGTCGAGGGTCTTGCGATCGACAAGGGCCTGACCATGGCGCACCTGCGCGGCACACTGGATGCGTTCGCGAAGGCGTTGTTCGGCAACGACACCCGTACACGCATGCGCCCCAACTACTTTCCGTTCACCGAGCCGTCGGCCGAGGTCGACGTGTGGTTCCCGAAGAAGAAGGGCGGGGCCGGTTGGGTCGAGTGGGGTGGCTGCGGAATGGTCAACCCGAAGGTGTTGCAGGCCAGTGGCATCGATCCCGAGGTCTACACCGGATTCGCGTTCGGAATGGGTCTCGAGCGGACGCTCCAGTTCCGCAACGACATCCCGGACATGCGCGACATCGTCGAGGGCGACATCAGGTTCACTTTGCCCTTCGGCGTTCAGGCCTGACGGACGTTCTTCACCCGCCCCACTTCTTCTCGGATACAAGAAAGAGCTGAGCACACGTGCGAGTCCCACAATCCTGGCTGACCGAGGTCCTGCACGCGGGAACGCCCGACTGGGCCGTCTCGCCCGAGGAACTCGACGCCGGTTTCGTGCGGGTCGGGTTCGAGGTCGAGGAACTCGATTCGCTGGACAACGTGACCGGGCCACTCGTGGTCGGTCGGGTCGGGTCGATCGAGGAGCTGACCGAGTTCAAGAAGCCGATTCGCTTCTGCCTGGTGGACGTCGGAGCAGCCGAGCCACAGGAAATCGTGTGTGGTGCCAGGAACTTCGCCGAGGGTGACCTGATCGTGGCCGCGCTGCCGGGCAGCGTCCTGCCCGGTGGATTCGCCATCGCGTCGCGCAAGACCTACGGCCGCAACTCCAACGGCATGATCTGCTCGACGCTCGAACTCGGGTTGGGTAAGGATCACTCCGGAATTCTGGTGCTGCCCGAGGGCACGGCCGCTCCGGGCGACGACGCCAAAGCCGTTCTCGGTCTGCTGGACTCGGTCATCGAGCTCAACGTGACCCCGGATCGCGGCTACGCCTTCTCGGTCCGAGGCCTCGCCCGCGAACTGGCCTGCAGTTTCGACCTTCCGTTCGTGGATCCGGCGCGCACGGTCCCCACCGAGGTCACCGGTGACGCCTGGTCGGTCACCGTCGAACCGAACTCGGGCGCTTCGCGATTCGCGTTGCGCAAGATTGTCGGCATCGATCCGACGGCGACGACGCCCTGGTGGATGCAGCGTCGACTGCTGCTGGCCGGCGTACGCCCGATCTCGGCGGCCGTCGATGTCACCAACTACGTGCTCCACGAACTCGGGCAGCCGTTGCACGCGTTCGATGCGGCAAAGCTCGACGGCGATCTGGTCGTCCGGCGTGCGAATGCGGGGGAGAAGCTGACCACGCTGGACGGCGTCGAGCGTTCTCTCGATGCCGAGGACGTCGTCATCGCCGACGGATCGGGAGCGATCTCGTTGGCCGGTGTCATGGGCGGCGCGTCCACCGAAGTCGACGACTCGACCACCGAGGTCGTCCTCGAAGCTGCGTCGTTCGATCCGCTCGCGGTGTTCCGCACCGGTCGTCGCCACAAGCTCTCCAGCGAGGCCAGCAAGCGTTTCGAGCGGACCGTGGATTCGGCTCTGCCTGTCGCAGCACTCGATCGGGCCGCACAGTTGTTGGTCGAGATCGCCGGCGGCCGGATCGAGCCCGTGTTGACCGATATCGGCGAGGCATCCGAATATCCCACGGTCACGATGGACTTCGACCTGCCGGACCGAATCGCCGGAGTGCAATACCCCAACGGAACCGCTGCCCGACGGTTGACGCAGATCGGTTGCGGAGTCGAGGTATCGGTCGACGACGCCGGACACGGCCAGCTCATCGTCACCCCGCCGTCCTGGCGACCGGACCTGGTGCAGCGCGCCGACCTGGTGGAAGAGGTGCTGCGGCTCGAAGGGCTCGAACAGATCCCGTCGGTACTGCCGTCGGCCCCGGGCGGTCGTGGCCTCACTGCCGAACAGAAGCGCAGGCGTGCCGTCGGCAAGGCTCTCGCGTTCTCCGGGTACGTCGAGGTGTTGCCTCCGGTGTTCCTGCCCAAAGGCGTGTTCGACACGTGGGGTCTCGACGCGGACGACCCACGGCGCGCGACCACCTCGGTACTCAATCCACTCGAGGCCGACCGTCCCGAGCTCGCGACCACTGTGCTTCCCGGTTTGCTCGAGATGCTGAGCCGGAACATCGCGCGCGGTCAGCGAGACGTCTCGCTGTTCGGCATTGCTCAGGTGGTGCTCCGACACGACGCCACCGCAGCTGTGGACGCGTTGCCGGTCGACCGTCGGCCCACCGACGACCAGATCGCCATGCTTCGTGGTTCGTTGCCGGCGCAGCCGGTGCACGTGGGCATGGTGCTCACCGGTCAGCGTGAGTTGTCGGGTCCGTGGGGTCCCGGCCGCGCCGCAGAGGCCGCCGATGCGTTCGCTGCGGTGCGTACCGTCGCCGAGGCGTCCGGAGTGCACGTCGATCTTCGGGCGGCGCAACACCTTCCGTGGCACCCGGGTCGGTGCGCGGAGGTCCTGCTCGACGGTGAGGTCGTCGGATACGCGGGCGAGCTGCATCCGGCCGTGCTCGAGCGGGCGGGCCTGCCGCCGCGTACGTGTGCCGTCGAGTTGAGCCTGAGCGCTCTTCCCGTCGTCGAGTCGCTCCCTGCCCCCGAGGTGTCGCCGTATCCGGCGGTGCTGCAGGACGTGGCCGTGGTGGTCGACGCGTCCGTACCTGCGGCGTCGGTGGAAGCCGCGCTCACGATCGGCGGTGGCGACCTGCTCGAGTCGATCCGGCTGTTCGACGTCTACGAGGGCGAACAGGTCGGCGAGGGTCGCAAGTCGCTGGCATTCGCGCTGCGGTTCCGAGGTGCAGACGGCACCTTGACCGAGGATCAGGCAACGGCTGCACGCGATGCGGCGGTCGACGCGGCATCGAAGGCCGTCGGCGCGCAGCTGCGCAGTTGAACCAGCGCAGCTGCGCAGTCGATCCGTGCACACCCGGGCTCCGGTGTCCGTAGCGTGGAGTCACGAGTACGACGGGTGACGGGAGCAGCGCATGAGTGAATTCGGAACAGACGGTGCGGCGACGGATCTTCAGGTGATCGAGGAGATCCTGGCTGCAGTGGCCGGTCGGTCCCGGTTGGCCCCGGTGGCGGCAGCCGCATCGGCGCTGGCGGTCGAGTTGCGCAATGCTGAGCCCGAATCCACTGGACCCGATCGCGGTGCACCACCCGGGACGGTTCCCGACGTCGACGTTCCGCAGGTGACCAAGCCGCGGATCGACCAGCCGCTCGGTGATCCACCGCCGGGGGCTCCGCTCGGCGGCACGGTTCCGGGGATAATCGATGCGGAGCTGGTCGAGGACCAGCCCGTCGGTAGCGGATACGGTGCCGGTGCGGTGAGCGCGCCGATCGGTGACTTCACCGATTCGGGGGTGCCCACGTGGGACGGTGTACGCGACAAGGTCGAACAGCGATCGGGCACAGCCGTCGGCGCGGAGGAACTGGACCGAGAGTCCAGGGCGGGCCGTGACCTCGACGAGCAGTGGAACGAGCGGCAGGACGCCGGCCGAAAGAAGCTCGACGAGATCCGCAGGTCCATGGGCGGACGCTGACACACCGGACCCGTTCATGAATGAGCTTGCATGATGCTGCATAATAAACCGCATGACTATTTCGGAGGCCACGCCGAGGCGCATCGCGGTGGCGGGCGCAAGTGGGTACGCCGGCGGCGAGATTCTTCGATTGCTGCTCGGGCACCCGGGAGTGCGCGACGGTTCGTTGGTCATCGGCACGCTGACCGCGGGCGGCAATGCCGGTGCGACGCTGGGTGAATTCCATCCCCATCTGTTGCCTCTCGCAGACCGCGTTCTCGCGCCGACCACCGTCGACGAGCTCGCGGGTCACGATGTCGTGTTCCTGGGGCTCCCGCACGGCAAGTCCGCCGAACTCGCGCTGCAGCTGCCCGAGTCCGTGGTGATCATCGACTGCGGGGCCGACTTCCGCCTCACCGACGGTGCGGCCTGGGAGAAGTACTACAAGAGTCCCCATGCGGGCAGTTGGCCGTACGGATTGCCGGAGTTGCCGGGCTGCCGTGAGCGATTGGTCGGTGCCACTCGCATCGCGGTTCCCGGGTGTTACCCGACGGTGTCGTCTCTCGCGCTCGCACCTGCCGTCGCCGCAGGCATCATCGAGCCCCGCGTCAATATCGTTGCCGTCAGCGGTAGTTCGGGTGCCGGCCGAGCTCCGAAGGCCGATCTTCTCGGTTCGGAGGTGATGGGTTCGGTTCGGGCGTACGCGGTTGCGGGCGCGCACCGCCATACTCCCGAGATCGTGCAGAACCTCTCGGCGCTCGCCGGTAGCGCTGTTGCAGTGTCCTTCACGCCGGTTCTCGCACCGATGCCTCGCGGAATCCTGGCCACCTGCACCGCGATCACCACCGCCACGCAGGCGCAGGCCGTCGAGGTCTACGAGAAGGCATATGCCGCAGAGCCGTTCGTGCACGTGCTTCCAGCCGGTCGCCTTCCGCAGACCGGTTCGGTCATCGGGTCGAACGCCGTGCAGATGAGCGTGTCGGTCGATGCGGACGCCGGCTTGCTCGTCGTGATCGCCGCCATCGACAACCTGGCCAAGGGCACGGCAGGAGCCGCCGTCCAATCCATGAATCTTGCACTGGGAATCACCGAGACCGATGGTCTCTCTACCGTAGGAGTAGCACCATGAGCAGCGTCGGGAGCCAGGCGGAGGCCGTCGGCATGGTGGCGGGCAAGCTCGTGCGCACGCAGGGTGTCACCTGTCCTGCGGGTTTCCGCGCTGCCGGTATTCCGGCCGGAATCAAGGCGAGTGGCAAGTCCGATCTGGCCTTGGTGTTCAACGAGGGTCCCGATTTCGCTGCGGCGGGTGTGTTCACCCGCAACAAGGTCAAGGCTGCGCCGGTGTTGTGGTCGCAGCAGGTGCTCTCCACCGGACGGCTGCGCGCGGTGATTCTCAATTCCGGTGGTGCCAATGCCTGCACGGGTGCGCCGGGCTTTCAGGACTCGCACCGTACAGCCGAGGAAGTGGCGTCCGCACTGAGCAATTGGGGTTCCGAGACCGGAGCGATCGAGGTTGCCGTGTGCTCGACGGGTCTCATCGGTGATCGGCTCCCGATGGACAAGCTGCTGCCCGGCGTGACCGAGGTGGTGCACGAACTCGCGGGTGGAATTTCGGGTGGCACCGATGCGGCGTACGCGATCATGACCACCGACACAGTGCCCAAGCAGGCGGCCGTTCATCATGCCGACAAATGGAACGTCGGCGGTATGGCCAAGGGGGCAGGCATGCTCGCACCGTCGTTGGCCACGATGCTCAGCGTCATCACCACCGATGCCGTCGCCACCGCGGACCAGTTGGACAAGGCACTGCGCGCGGCGACTCGAATGTCCTACGACCGGCTCGACGTCGACGGCGCGTCCTCGACGAACGACACCGTGCTGCTGCTCTCGTCCGGAGCCAGCGGAGTCGCACCGTCTCAGGAAGAACTCGACGCCGCGGTCCTGGCGGTGTGCGACGACCTGGCCGACCAGATGATGGCCGACGCGGAGGGCGTCACCAAGCGGGTGCGGATCACCGTGTCGGGCGCGATGAGCGAGGACGACGCCCTGATCGGCGCTCGCGCGGTCGCCAGGGACTCCCTGACCAAGACGGCCCTCTTCGGGTCGGATCCCAACTGGGGCCGGGTGCTCGCGGCAATCGGTATCGCCCCGATCGAGCTCGATCCGGATCGAATTGCCGTGTCCTTCAACGGCAGTCCGGTGTGCATCGACGGCGTGGGAGCGCCGGGAGCTCGGCAGGTCGATCTGTCCGGTGTCGACATCTCGGTGACCATAGATCTCGGTCTCGGCGCAGGGTCTGCCACCATTCGAACCACCGATCTCTCGCACGCGTACGTCGAAGAGAATTCGGCGTACTCGTCATGACCTCGGCCGCACTGCAGTTGACGGCCGCGCAGAAGGCCTTCACGCTCGCCGAGGCTCTGCCCTGGCTGCAGCGATTCTCGGGCAAGGTCGTCGTCGTGAAGTACGGCGGAAATGCCATGATCGACGAGAATCTGAAGCGGGCGTTCGCGGCCGACATGGTGTTTCTGCGCACCGTCGGAATCCATCCGGTCGTCGTTCACGGCGGCGGGCCGCAGATCTCGGCCATGCTGACCAGACTCGGCCTGGCCGGTGAATTTCGCGGCGGATTCCGCGTCACCACCCCCGAGGTCATGGACGTCGCGCGGATGGTGCTGTTCGGTCAGGTCGGGCGCGAGCTCGTCGGCCTGATCAACGGTCACGGTCCGTATGCCGTCGGAATTTCCGGTGAGGATGCGCACCTGTTCACCGCGACGCGTCGCACCGTGCTGGTCGACGGCACCGAGACCGACATCGGTCTCGTCGGCGACGTCACGTCGGTTGATCCTGCCGCGGTCTTCGATCTCATTGCCGCAGGACGTATTCCGGTGGTGTCCACCATCGCGCCCGACCGCGACGGCGTCGTCCACAACATCAACGCCGACACTGCGGCAGCGGCGCTCGCCAGTGCCCTCGGTGCCGAGAAGATGGTGGTGCTCACCGATGTCGAAGGCCTGTACACGGATTGGCCCGATCGCAGCTCGTTGACCTCCGAGATCGACGCGTCCACGCTCGAGGCGTTGCTGCCCTCACTCGACGCCGGGATGGTGCCGAAGATGGAAGCGTGCCTGCGGGCGGTTCGAGCCGGCGTTCCGTCGGCTCATGTCATCGACGGTCGCGTCGAACATTCCGTGCTGGTGGAGCTGTTCACCGGTGAGGGAATCGGCACCATGGTCACCCCCGATCACTCTTCCACGTCAGGAGTCACGCCATGACCGGCACCGAGTCCACCCTCGATCTGCAACAGCGGTGGTCGAATTCGTTGATGGACAACTACGGTGTTCCGCGCGTGGCGCTCGTCCGCGGCGAGGGCGCGGTGGTGACCGACGCCGACGGAAAGCAGTATCTGGACCTGCTCGCGGGCATCGCCGTGAACATCCTCGGACATGCCCACCCGGCGGTGATCGAGGCGGTCACCACTCAGCTGTCCACCCTCGGGCACACCTCGAATCTGTATGCGACAGAACCCGGAATCGCGTTGGCCGAGCAGCTGCTCGCGCAGCTCGGTGCCGGGGCCACCGGTCGGGTGTTTTTGTGCAACTCGGGAACCGAGGCCAACGAGGCGGCGTTCAAGATCGCTCGCCTGACCGGCCGTCCCAACATCGTGGCGGCGGAGAAGTCGTTTCACGGACGGACGATGGGTGCTCTCGCTCTGACCGGTCAGCCGGACAAGCGGATCCCGTTCGAGCCGATGCCTGCCGGCGTGCAACACGTTCCGTACGGCGATGTGGCCGCGCTGGAAGCCGCCGTCGATTCGGACACTGCCGCAGTATTTCTCGAACCCATCATGGGTGAGGGAGGCGTGGTGGTTCCACCGGGGGGATATCTTCTCGCCGCCCGTGAGATCACCGCGAAGCACGGCGCACTGCTGGTCCTGGACGAGGTGCAGACCGGTATCGGCCGAACGGGTTGGTTCTACGCTCACCAGTCGGTCGGCATCGTGCCCGACGTCATCACGCTCGCCAAGGGTCTGGGCGGCGGCCTGCCCATCGGGGCCTGCATCGGCATCGGAGCGGCGGGGGAGTTGCTGCATCCGGGCAAGCACGGCACCACGTTCGGTGGTAACCCCGTATGCGCGGCGGCGGCTCTGGCCGTGCTGCGCACCATCGCCGACGAGGACCTGCTCTCGCACGCCGACAGCATCGGCAAGACCATCGCACACTCCATCGAGAATCTGGATCACCCTCTGGTGAGCCATGTTCGGGGTTCGGGCCTTCTCCTCGGCGTGGTCCTCACCGCCGCCGTCGCACCGGCGGCCGAAGCCGCCGCGCGCGAGGCGGGCTTCCTCCTCAACGCGGCCCAGCCCGACGTGCTTCGGCTCGCACCACCGTTGATCATCACCGAAGAGCAAGCCGCGTCGTTCGTGACGGCGTTACCGGCAATTCTCGACGCAGCACAGGAGGCTCATCAGCCATGACCGTTCAGCATTTCCTCCGGGACGACGACATCACGCCCGTGCAGCAGGGTGAAATCCTCGCTCTGGCAGCCGAACTCAAGCGTGCCCCGTTCTCGAAGCGTCCGCTCGAGGGCCCCAAGGGGGTCGGCGTCATCTTCGAGAAGAACTCGACACGGACCCGCTTCTCGTTCGAGATGGGCATCGCGCAGTTGGGTGGTCATGCCGTGGTGGTGACGGGCCGCGACACCCAGCTGGGGCGTGAGGAGACGCTGCAGGACACGGGGCGGGTTCTCTCGCGCTACGTCGAGGCGGTCGTGTGGCGCACGTTCGGGCAGAAGCGGCTCGAGCAGATGGCGACCGGCGCAACGATTCCGATCGTCAACGCCCTCTCCAACGAGTTCCACCCGTGCCAGGTTCTGGCGGATCTGCAGACCCTGATCGAGCACAAGGGAAATCTGCAGGGGCGCACCTTGGCCTACTTCGGTGACGGTGCCAACAACATGGCGCACTCGCTGCTCATCGGCGGAGTGACGGCCGGGCTGAACGTGCGGATCGCTGCGCCCAAGGAATTTGCGCCGCTCGGCTACGTTCTCGACGCGGCGCACGCGCGTGCCGAGGAAACCGGGGCCACCATCACCATCACCGAGGACCCGGTCGAGGCCGCGGCCGGTGCCGATGCGCTCGTCACCGACACCTGGACGTCGATGGGCCAGGAGAACGACGGTCTCGATCGCGTCGCACCGTTCCGGCCGTATCGAATCGATTCGGACCTGCTCTCGAAGGCCCAGTCGGACGCCGTCGTGCTGCACTGCCTACCCGCACATCGCGGCGAGGAGATCACCGACGAGGTGCTCGACGGCCCCCAGAGTGTTGTCTGGGACGAGGCCGAGAACCGCCTGCACGCGCAGAAGGCACTGCTTGTGTGGCTCCTCGAACAGGCCCGACGACCATGAGCGAAGACGTCACTGCGGTGCCGTTGACCGCGTCGACCCGCGCGGGCAGGCAGGCACGGATCATCGCGTTGCTGGCCACCCATCAGGTGCGCAGTCAACCGCAGCTGGCGTCGTTGCTCGCAGCCGAGGGGATCGACACCACTCAGGCCACCCTCTCGCGGGACCTCGAGGAACTGGGTGCCGTGAAACTGCGCGCGCCGGACGGTGGAGTGGGGGTGTACGTCGTGCCCGAGGACGGCAGCCCGGTCCGGGGAGTGTCCGGCGGCACCGACCGACTCCTGAAGTTGCTGGGGGAGTTGTTGGTGTCCACCGATCACAGTGGGAACCAGGCCGTCCTTCGCACGCCACCGGGCGCGGCGCACTACCTGGCCAGCGCTCTGGACCGTGCTGCGATGCCGGAGATCGTCGGGACCATCGCCGGTGACGACACGATTCTGTTGATCGCCCGCGAGCCACACACCGGTGGCGAGGTCGCGGACAAGATCGAAAAGCTTGCTCGACGCGGTAACTGAGATCCGGTTACCCATCATGCGCATCAAGAACAACGAAGGAGCTTGAACACCATGGCCGAACGCGTCATCCTCGCCTACTCCGGCGGACTCGACACCTCCGTCGCCATCAGCTGGATCGGCAGGGAGACCGGCAAGGAGGTCGTTGCCGTCGCCATCGATCTGGGGCAGGGCGGCGAGGACATGGACGTCGTGCGCCAACGCGCACTCGATTGCGGCGCAGTCGAATCCGTCGTCGTCGATGCCAGGAACGAGTTCGCCGACGAGTACTGCCTGCCGACCGTGCAGTCCAACGCGCTGTACATGGATCGGTATCCCCTCGTGTCGGCGATCAGTCGTCCGCTCATCGTCAAGCACCTCGTGGAGAACGCGCGGGCGCACGGCGGAACCGTTGTCGCACACGGGTGCACGGGCAAGGGCAACGACCAGGTTCGCTTCGAGGTCGGCTTCAACACCCTCGCCCCCGAGCTCGAGGTGTTGGCACCGGTTCGCGACTACGCGTGGACGCGCGAGAAGGCGATCAAGTTCGCCGAGGAGAACGACATCCCGATCAACGTGACCACCAAGTCGCCGTTCTCTATCGACCAGAACGTCTGGGGACGCGCGGTGGAGACCGGCTTCCTCGAAGACCTGTGGAACGTGCCGACCAAGGACGTCTACGACTACACCGAGGATCCGACGGTCAACTTCCAGGCTCCGGACGAACTGATCGTCTCGTTCGACAAGGGTCGCCCGGTCGCGATCGACGGTCGCCCGGTCTCGGTGCTCGAAGCGATCCAGGAGCTCAACACTCGTGCGGGAGCGCAGGGTGTCGGCCGGTTGGACGTGGTCGAGGATCGGCTCGTCGGCATCAAGAGTCGTGAGATCTACGAGGCACCCGGTGCCATGGTGCTCATCCGCGCCCATGAGGAGCTCGAGCACGTGACCCTCGAGCGCGAACTCGGTCGCTACAAGCGCCACACCGACCAGAAGTGGGCCGAGCTGGTGTACGACGGCCTGTGGTATTCCCCGCTCAAGGGTGCTCTCGACACGTTCGTGGAGCACACGCAGGAGCACGTCTCCGGCGATATTCGCCTGGTTCTGCACGCGGGCGGGATCATCGTCAACGGACGCCGCAGTGGCGAGTCGCTGTACGACTTCAATCTCGCCACCTACGACGAGGGCGACACGTTCGACCAGTCCGCGGCCAAGGGATTCGTTCAGCTGCACGGATTGTCGTCGAAGATCGCCGCGAAGAGGGACCTGGGCCTGTGACGAATTCGGAGACCGCACACGGAACCAACGAAGGTTCGCTCTGGGGCGGCAGATTCGCATCGGGGCCGGCCGCCGCCATGGCAGCGTTGAGCAAGTCGACGCACTTCGACTGGGTCCTCGCGCCGTACGACATCCGCGCATCCATGGCGCACGCCCGAGTGCTGAACGGTGCCGGACTGCTCACCCCGCAGGACCTCGAGACCATGCTCGACGGCTTGCAACGACTCGCCGATGACGTCGCCTCCGGTGAGTTCGTGGCAGCCGAATCGGACGAGGACGTGCACGGTGCCCTCGAGCGCGGTTTGATCGACCGGGTCGGACCCGAGGTCGGTGGCCGGCTGCGTGCGGGCCGGTCGCGGAACGATCAGGTGGCCACGCTGTTCCGCATGTGGCTGCGCGACGCCGTCCGCCGGGTGTCGGTGGGCGTACTCGATGTGGTCGACGCGTTGGCCACCCAGGCTGCGGCGCATCCGACTGCTGTCATGCCGGGCAAGACCCATTCGCAGGCCGCGCAGCCGGTGTTGTTGGCGCATCATCTGCTCGCGCACACCCATCCGTTGTTGCGCGATGTGCAGCGCTTCGCGGATTTCGACACGCGAGCGGCGGTGTCGCCGTACGGTTCCGGTGCTCTCGCCGGTTCGTCGTTGGGGCTGAGTCCGGAAAAGATCGCAGCCGAGCTCGGGTTCGACTCGTCCGCCGAGAACTCGATCGACGCCACGTCCTCACGCGACTTCGCCGCCGAAGCTGCCTTCGTGTTGGCGATGACGGCGGTGGATCTGTCGCGATTCGCCGAGGAGGTCATCTCGTGGAGCACGCCCGAGTACGGCTACGTGACGCTGGCCGATGCGTGGTCGACCGGCAGCTCGATCATGCCGCAGAAGAAGAATCCGGACGTCGCGGAGTTGACTCGCGGAAAGACCGGCCGCTTGATCGGTAATCTGACCGGTCTGCTGGCCACGCTGAAGGCGCAACCGTTGGCGTACAACCGTGATCTCCAGGAAGACAAGGAGCCGGTGTTCGATTCGGTGGCGCAACTCGAGCTGTTGCTGCCTGCGCTCACCGGATTGACGGCGACGCTCGAGTTCCACACCGAACGCATGGCCGAGCTGGCACCGGCCGGGTTCACGCTCGCCACCGATATCGCCGAATGGATGGTGCGGCAGGGGATTGCGTTCCGCGTTGCTCACGAGGCTGCAGGAGCCTGCGTTCGTGCGGCCGAGGCGCGAGGTGTCGGGCTGGTGGATCTGACCGACGACGAGCTGGCCGCGATCGATTCGTCCCTCACTCCGGCCGTTCGTGAGGTGCTCACGGTGGAGGGTTCCATCTCGTCGCGCGATGCCCGCGGTGGGACGGCCGCCGTGCAGGTTGCTCATCAGCTCGGGGGAGTGCGGGCGACTGCCGCGACCCTGCGTGCGTGGGCCGAGGAACCGGTGTTGCGGCACTGAGAGGGCAATCGATATCCACGCCGGTTTCCTCGAGTGTGATGTGAGAAGCTTTCGTCACGCGAAGACCGATGCCGGTCGTTCCGTCGGGCCGAACGCAGGAGTGTATTGGTGGGACTGAATGCAGATGCCGTACGTGGACCACTGCGGCGTGCCATCGCCACAGCCCAGAACGGTCTCGAGGTCATTCGTCTGGGTGGGCTCGAAACCGAGGTGGATCCGTCGCCGTTTCGAGTGATGGATCGCGAGCCGATGTATCGGCTTCGGCGGTATTTCCCCGACGATGTGCCCGCGGACAGTCCCCCGGTGGTGCTCATTCCGCCGATGATGGTCTCCGCGGACGTCTACGACGTCACCACCGACCAAGGTGCGGCCGGAATTCTGCACGGCATGGGTCTGGATCCGTGGGTTGTCGATTTCGGGTCACCCGATACCGAAGAGGGTGGATGGGGCCGTACGCTCGCCGATCACGTCGTGGCGATCAGCGAGGTCGTCGACAAGGTGCACGAGCACACCGGTCGCGACGTCCACCTGGGTGGCTACTCTCAGGGTGGCATGTTCTGCTACCAGGCGGCCGCCTACCGAGGTGGCCGAAATCTGGCCAGCCTCATCACGTTCGGAGCTCCGGTCGACACTCTCGCCGGTCTGCCGCTCGGGATTCCGGCAGGCGTGGCGACGCGGGGAGCGGAGTTCCTCGCCGACCATGTGTTCACTCGGCTCGCTGTGTCGGGGTGGATGGCGCGGACGGGATTCCAGTTGCTCGATCCGGCGAAGACCGTGCGATCGCGAGTGGATTTTCTGCGTCAGCTTCACGACCGTGAGGCGCTGTTGCCGCGCGAGCCGCAGCGACGCTTTCTGGCGATGGACGGGTGGGTGGCGTGGTCCGGCCCGGCCGTTGCGGAGTTGTTGAAGCAGTTCGTCGTTCACAACCGCATGATGACCGGCGGGTTCGTCATCAAGGACAGGTTGTTGACCCTGGCCGAGCTCACCGTGCCCGTGCTCGCCTTCGTCGGCGAAGTCGACGACATCGGTCAACCGTTGGCCGTGCGCGGCATTCAGCGCGCAGCTCCGCGCGCCCAGGTGTTCGAAACCACTTTGCGTGCAGGTCATTTCGGCTTGGTTGTCGGCAGTACCGCGGCTGCGCAGACCTGGCCGACGACGGGAAACTGGATTCGGTGGCGTGAGGACCTCGGGCCGAAGCCGGAGGCGGTCCGCGTGATGGAGCGCGAGGACCACGGCGATTCCGACAGCGGCGTGTCGATCACCAATCGCCTGATCCACACTGCTGCCTCCATCGCAGAGGTGGGCGTCGGTGTCGGCCGCGGGTTGGCATCGGCGGCGACCGGCGCAGTGCGTGGTACCCGCGAGATCTCTTCCGAGGCCGTGCGTACGTTGCCGAGGCTCGCCCGCCTCGGGCAGATGCAGCCGCACAGTCGAGTCTCGTTGGGCCGCTTGATCGCCGAGCAGGGACGTAAGTCTCCGAACGGAGAGTGCTTCCTGTTCGACGACCGAGTGCACACCTACGACGCTGTCAACGTCCGCATCGACAACGTGGTGCGCGGACTGATCAGTGTCGGGGTGCGACCCGCGTCGCGCATCGGCGTGTTGATGGAGACTCGTCCCAGCGCGTTGGCCGCGATGGCGGCCCTCTCGCGGATCGGGGCCGTACCTGTTCTGCTGCAGCCGGGCAGCGACCTGACCGCAGCCCTGCGAACCGTCGACGTCGACACGGTGATCGCCGATCCGGAGAACGCTGCGGCGGCGGTCCCGGTGGCACCGAACGTCCTGGTGCTCGGCGGCGGTGAGACTCGGCGCCTCGACATCCCGTCCGGCTACGAGGTGGTCGATCTCGAGGCCATCGATCCCGACGCGGTGCGTCTGCCTCAGTGGTACGAGCCGGATCCGGGTCGTGCCCGCGAACTGGCGATGATCCTGTTCACGACCACAGATCGCGGTCTCGAACCGCGATACATCACCAATCATCGCTGGGCGTTGTCGGCGTTCGGTACCGCGACGACGGCCGCGCTCGGACCCGGTGATACTGTCTATTGCCTTGCCCCGCTGCATCATTCGGCCGGGATTCTTGTCACGATCGGTGGTGCGCTTGCGGGCGGGTCACGCATCGCACTTTCCCGTGGTCTCGAGCCCGAGCGGTTCAGCGAAGAGGTGTATCGCTACGGCGTCACCGTCGTGAGCTACACCTGGACGATGATGCGGCAGATCCTCGACGACGGCCGGTTCCCGGTCGACTCCGGCCACCCGGTGCGCCTGTTCATCGGCTCCGGTATGCCGGTGGGGCTGTGGCGTCGCACGCTGGCGCGGTTCAGCCCGGCTCGGGTGCTCGAGTTCTACGCATCCACCGAGAACGACGTGATCCTGGCCAATGTGGCCGGCTCGAAGATCGGCTCCAAGGGACGTCCGCTGCCGGGCAGTGCACGGGTTGCGTTGGCGGCCTACGACCCCATCACCGGCCGTCTCGAAGAGGACGACGACGGTTTCGTCCGGCAGTGCCGTGACGACGAGATCGGGCTGCTCCTCGGCCGACCGAGCGGGGACGGCGAAGCGACCAGCCATGTCATGCGTGGAGTCTTCGAGCCCACGGATGCCTGGATCCCCACCGAGAACCTCTTCCGTCGCGATTCCGACGGCGATTACTGGCTCGTCGACCGCAAGGACACCGTGGTGCGCTCGGCGTGCGGTCCGGTGTACACCCAGCCGATCGTCGATGCGGTAGGTGACCTGGATCAGGTCGATTCGGCCGTGGTCTACGGAGTGCGGGTGACATCCGATCGGCCACGATCGGTGCGCGTCGAGGCGTCGGCCACCGAGGTGGCCGTCTGCGCCATCTCGCTGCAACCGGAGGCGGTGATCACCGCTCGTGCATTGACGGACGCTCTCGGAGTGCTGCTCCCGGCCGAGCGGCCGGCGATCGTGCACGTGGTGCCCGAAATTCCGGTAGGACGCGCGTACCGACCGACCGCGACGGCGTTGAAGAAGGTCGGCATTCCGACGCCGAGTGCACGTTCGTGGTTCTACGACTCCGCGTCGAACAGCTACCGTCGATTGACGAAAGCTGTTGTGGCCGAACGGTTCGTCGGGCGTGAGGCCGCGGCCGAAAAATCGTCGTAGGAACGAGTCGGCACGGAAGAAAACGGGTTCGGTAGCGTAAGCGAGTACACCACTCCGGTTCGACCGGAGCAGAGCAAAGGACACCTGTGGCAATCGATTCGACACTGCTTTCCATACTCGCGTGCCCGGTGGACAAGGGCCCGCTGCTGTTGATCGAAGGGGAACTGCTCTACAACCCGCGACTGCGGCGTGCATATCCGATCGAGAACGGCATCCCGGTGTTGCTGGCCGACGACGCCCGCGATATCGACGACGCCGAGCACGAGTCGATCCTGGCGCGCGCCACGTCCTAGAACTCTCGGCCGCGCACTGGGTTAGTCGACTACTGGGTTCGTCGGCGCAATGTCGCGGCGGCTCCGCTGAGCGCGGCGACGGTGAACGCCGTGACCACGGCGATGTCGGTCCACATGCGCCCGGTGACTCCGGGGTACCTGGATACCTCCTGGAGCGCGTCGACCAGGTAGCTCAGCGGCAGGACATCGCTGATCGTGCTCAGCCAGTTCGGCATCTGGTCGCGCGGCACCAGGAGTCCGCACAGAAACAGCTGTGGAATCACGACCACCGGCATGAACTGGACGGCTTGGAACTCGGTGCGAGCGAATGCGCTGCACAGCAGTCCGATGGCGACCCCGAGCATCGCTCCCAGGACTGCGATCACCAGTACCCAACCTACCGAGCCCTCGATGTCGAGCCCGAGAAATCCGAACGCGACGGTGCATGCGAGTACCGCCTGTCCGATGGCGGCCAGCGAGAACGCGGACCCGTAGCTCGCGAGCAGATCCAGTTTGGACATCGGAGTCGTCAGCAGGCGTTCGAGCGTTCCCGAGGATCGTTCACGCTGCATCGAGATCGACGTGATCAGGAACATGACGACGAACGGCAGGATGCCGAGCATCGTGATGGCGATCCGATCGAACAACGGCTGCTGATCAGGCGGGGTCGGCACGTCTCGGTACAGGTAATACAGCAACACCATCAGCAGGGACGGAACGAGCAGCACCATCGCCACCGATCGATGGTCTGCTCGTAGCTGTCGCAGTATGCGGCCCGTGCCGGCTGCGTAGATCCGCGCGTTCACGATGTCTCCTCGGTGGATCTGATGAGGGACAGGAATGCGCGATCGAGGGTCGTTTCGTTCGTGCGCGCGAGTAGCGCGTCCGGGCTCGAGTGGGCGAGAACGGTGCCGTCGCGCATCAGAACGAGACGGCTGCAGTGCTCCGCCTCTTCCATCACGTGGCTCGAGACCAGCACCGTTGTGCCGCTTGCCGCGATATCGGCGAAACGCGACCACAGCTCCGAGCGCAGCACGGGATCCAAGCCGACCGTCGGTTCGTCGAGGACGATCAGCTCGGGTTCGGCAACCAGCGCGCTGGCCAGGGAGACCCGCCCCAGTTGGCCGCCGGAGAGTTCGCCCGCCCGTGACGACGTGTGGTCGGCCAGCCCGACCGATGCGATGGCGGATGCCACGTCCGCGCGCCGGCGACCGTACAGCGACCCGAAGTACTGCACGTTCTCGCGAACGGTGAGATCTCGGTAGACGCTCGGTGCCTGGGTCACGTACCCGACGGTGCGGCGCAACGGTGCCGAGCCGGCCGGCGATCCGAGTACTGTCACGGTTCCGCTGCTGACGATCTGAGTGCCGACGATCGATCGCATCAAAGTCGTCTTACCGCAGCCCGATGGACCGAGAAGTCCGGTGATGACACCACGGGGGATTGTCAGGGACAGATTGTTCAGCACCGTTCGCTTGCCGCGGCGAACCGTCAGCCCTGTGATCTCGACGGCGTGTTCACAGGTGAACGCCATAGCGGCCTCCAGACTTGTCGGATGTCGAAGTCATAGCCCCGTCGGCGCACGGTGGTCAAGGGCGAAGCATCATGGGATCGATGAATGTCGCTGAATTGGAGATCGGGGAACCCGACGCCGCAGCCCGACGCATCCTCGGCGGAACCGTCACCGTGGGCGACGTGTCGGTGCGCATCGTGGAAGTCGAGGCCTACGGTGGTCCACTCGATGGTCCATGGCCGGATCCGGCCGCGCATTCCTTCCGGGGCCCAACCCCTCGTAACCAGGTGATGTTCGGTCCTGCGGGGCGTCTGTACGTCTACCTGAGCTACGGAATGCATCTTTGTGTGAACGTGAGCTGCGGCCCGGACGGTACGGCCGCTGCGGTGTTGCTTCGAGCGGGTGAAGTGGTGGCCGGTCACCACATCGTCGAGACCAGGCGCGCCGGCCGCGGTCCACGGTCCGCACCGGTCGAGGCCGGTTGGGCCCGCGGGCCCGGAAATCTCGGTCGGGCCCTTGGCGTCTCGCTGGGAGACAACGGATCGGACGTGTTCGACGCGTCGTCGGCCGTCACCCTCGAACTACCCGAGCGCCCGTTGAACGAGAAGGCGGTTGCATCCGGCCCACGGGTAGGGGTGAGTTCGGAAGCCGATCGTCCGTGGCGCTTCTGGGTGATCGGGTCGCAGGCGGTGTCGAGCTACAAACGCAGTCCCCGCGCCGCCGCTCCCGGTGGCTCGGAGGCCTGACCGACGCCTGGATGCGTCCATGCGGGAGGATCGACGTCGTGAGTGAGAACATCATCGACGAAATGACCTGGCGTGGATTGATCGCACAGTCCACCGATGTGGACGCGCTGAAGAAGGCTACGTCCGAGGGCCCGATCACGCTGTACTCCGGTTTCGATCCGACAGGTCCCTCGCTGCACGCAGGGCACCTCGTGCCGTTGCTGGCGCTCAAGCGTTTCCAGCGGGCCGGCCATCGCCCGATCATCCTCGCCGGTGGGGCGACGGGACTCATCGGTGACCCTCGCGATGTAGGGGAGCGCACCATGAATTCCCCCGAGGTCGTCACCGAGTGGGCCTCGCGTATCCGTGGTCAGCTCGAACGGTTCGTCGACCTGGACGAGAGCCCGACGGGCGCAGTGGTGGTGAACAATCTGTCCTGGACGGGGGAGCTTTCCGCGATCGATTTCCTTCGCGACATCGGTAAGCACTTCTCGATCAACGTCATGCTTGCTCGCGAGACGGTGAAGAACAGGCTCGAGAGCGACGGAATGTCGTACACCGAGTTCAGCTACATGCTGTTGCAGGCGAACGACTACGTGCAGCTCCGCAGGCAATACGGCTGCAGTCTTCAGATCGGCGGCTCCGACCAGTGGGGAAACATCATCGCCGGGGTGGAGCTGAACCGGCGCCAGGACGCCGAGTTGGTGCACGCCATGACGGTTCCGCTGGTCACCTCCGCCGACGGCAAGAAATTCGGCAAATCCACCGGAGGCGGCAGCCTGTGGCTCGACCCGGAGATGACGAGCCCGTACGCCTGGTACCAGTACTTCGTGAACACCGGTGACGCAGACGTGGTGAAGTACCTGCGCTGGTTCACCTTCCTGTCGAAGGACGAGTTGGCAGAACTCGAGACGGCGACCACCGAGCGTCCGCACGCGCGTGAGGCGCAGAAGCGCCTGGCCGCCGAGATGACCACGCTCGTCCACGGCGAAGCCGCGACTCGCTCGGTCGAACTGGCCAGCCAGGCGCTCTTCGGGCGGGCCGAACTGACCGAACTCGACGAGAAGACGCTCGCCGCCGCGCTACAGGAAGCGTCTGTGGCCGACATCGAGGCCGGTGCACCGAACACCATCGTCGATCTGCTCGTCGCTACGGGGTTGAGCGAGAGCAAGGGCGCTGCCCGACGCGCAGTCAAGGAGGGCGGCGCATCGGTCAACAACGTCAAGATTTCCGACGAAGAATGGACGCCCGGTGCGGACGATCTCCTGCACGGCCGGTGGTTGGTGGTCCGACGCGGAAAGCGGAACTTCGCAGGCGCCCGAATCGCGGACTGAGTTTTCAGTTGTAGTCAGTGGGCGGAGTCACATCCATGTAATTTGGTTACGACGCCCGTCAGGTGGGTAAGTGACCGGTTGCGACCAGGCCGTTCACGCGATTCACGCGTGAACGACCTGGGGATTTGACGCGTTGTTATCCGGGGCGTAACTTTGTCCAGGTCAGAGCGACACGGACGCCAGCCCAGACCGCAAGGCCTGAGCAACGCGGAGTTCGCTTCCGACACCATGAAGATGTCAAAGCCGAAAGGTTCGACTTCTTCACGGATGAGAAGCCAGTTTGACTGCGCTCGATCATCTGATCTAAGCTGGAACGGTTGCCCCGGACATCTGCGAGCTTCAGCTCGAAGGTGAATGGTGTGTGCGTGTTCTTTGAGAACTCAACAGTGTGTCGATGAATGTCAGTGCCGAATGTTTTTGGCGCTCATGCCTTTTGGGGTGTGAGTGTGACATCTTCTTGCTTCATTCTTCCCGTCTGAGGTGAGAAGGTTTTGTTTGTTTTGCTAGTTGAGTTTTTTTGCTAGTGATTTGACTTGATGTCTTTGACTGATTCGCAGCTTCGATCCTCTTTTCGGGGGTCGGGGTTGTTGTTTCGCAGGTCTTTTACGGAGAGTTTGATCCTGGCTCAGGACGAACGCTGGCGGCGTGCTTAACACATGCAAGTCGAGCGGTAAGGCCTTTCGGG
>NZ_NOZF01000041.1:7441-37555 GCF_002258565.1 Rhodococcus sp. 05-2254-6 | reverse complement strand
AACGAGCGTGACGTTGTCCCACCCGGACCGGTCGGCTCGCCGCCTGGCCTGTTCGAGCATCTGTGAGCTGGCGTCGACTCCGGTGATCGAGCCGGTCGGTCCGATCATCCGCTGCAACCCGGCGAAGTTCAGTCCCGTCCCGCAGCCGAGGTCCAGAACATGGCTGCCTGCAGGCAGATTCAGCAGCTCGAATGCTGCCTCCCGACCGGCTCGATACACCGGCCATTCGAAGGAGATCACGTCGTACAGGCGGGCCGACATCGTGTATTTCGTCGGTCGTCTCATGTCGGGTCTCTCCAGGGCGCGGGCATAGTGGGAAGTATGGGAATCCGTCGTTTGTCTTCGAGTGTGCCCGAGAACCACGCCGACGTGGTCGTGGTGGGCGGCGGCACCGCCGGCATCGTGGCGGCGAAGACCGCGGCGGGCTTCGGCGTACGCGTCGTGCTGATCGAGCGGGCGCGGACCGGCGGCGACTGCCTGTGGACCGGATGCGTGCCGTCCAAGGCGCTACTCGCGGCGGCCTCGGCGGCACAGACTGTTCGATCCGCGTCCCGGTTCGGCATCGTCACCCAGCCGCCGATCGTGGACTTCGCGCGCGTGATGCAGCACGTACACGGCTCGATCACCGAGATCGCGCCGATCGATTCACCGGAGGCCCTCACCGAGGCGGGAGTCCAGGTGATCAGCGGCGACGCCGTGTTCACGGGTCCGAACACGGTGAAAGTCGATACGCGGATACTGCATTTCGGTCAGGCGATCGTGACCACCGGCGCGCATCCCACGGTGCCGGCGATCGACGGCATCGAGAATGTGGATTACCTGACCAGCGACAGCCTGTGGGATCTCGAGGACTTGCCGCAGCGACTGCTGATCGTCGGAGCCGGGTCGGTGGGTTGTGAAATGGCGCAGGCATTCTCGCGTCTCGGATCGGACGTCACCCTCGTCGGACGGTCGGACACGATCCTGCCGCGCGAGCACCCTGAGGCCTCGTCGATCCTGACGCAGGCGTTGACCGACGAGGGTGTGCGCGTGCTGACCTCCACCACCGTCGTGCGCATCGCCGACGGCTCGGCCGTGACCGATACGGGTGTCGAGATTCAATTCGATCGAGTGCTCATCGCCACCGGACGGACTCCGCGAACCGCGTCGCTCGGCTTGGATACGGCCGGTGTGGAAGTGGAGAAAAACGGATTCGTTCAGGTCGACGAGAATCTGCGGACCACCAATCCCCGTATCTGGGCGGCCGGGGATCTCACCGGTCATCCTCAGTTCACGCACACTGCGGGTGTGCACGGCAGTCTGGCCGCGAGCAATGCGGCACTCGGTCTGAACCGAAAAGTGAGTACGACGGGAACTCCGCGGGTGACGTTCACCGATCCCGAGATCGCCTCGGCGGGAATCGATGTGCGGACCGCGAGGGAGCGCGGGCTCAGACTGCAGACGCTCGACCACCATCACGTCGACAGAGCCGTCACCGAGAAAGCGACGAACGGATCGACGACGCTGGTGCTCGACGCCAAGCGTCGCATCGTCGGGGCGTGTGTGGTGGGACCGCGAGCGGGCGAGACGATCGGCGAGCTGATCATCGCCATCGAGCAGGGGCTGCGTACCCGCGACCTCGCCGGAGCCACGCACCCGTATCCGACCTACAACGACGGGCCGTGGAACGCGGCGATCGCAGACGTGAAGGCGCAGTTGGGTTCTCCGGTGATTTCCCGAGCAGTTGGGGCCTTGGCGAAAGGCAGGAGTGTATGGATCAGGAGAGGGCGCGATACCCGGCGATGACCCGCTGACCGGAGCTCACCGCGACCACCGCCGCCCAGACCAAGGCGATCTGCCACGAGATACCGGGCAGCAGTAGCCAGAGACTGTGCACCGCAATGGTTTCGGCACCTTCGGCCAATCCGCCCAGGAACGACAGCGATCGGCCGTCGTCGATGGTGCGGCCGTTACGTTCGGCAATCGAGGAGAACGCCAAGAACGCGGTGCCGTTGATGTAGTACGCCAACAGGACCAGCAGGAACGGCCACCACGCGGCGTCGTATCCGGCCGAGGCACCCACCGCGACGCCCACCACCGTCGTGCCGTAGACCACGAAATCGGCGGTGATGTCGAAGAATCCGCCGGCACCGCCCGTATTGGAACGCCTACGCGCCAGAGGCCCGTCCAGGCCGTCGGCGATGCGGGAGACGATCCACAACACCAACGCGAGGATCCAGAACTGCAGCCCGGCCGCCAATGCACTCCCGAGACCGAGCACCAGTCCGGCGGCGGTGATGCGGTCGGGTGTGATCGCGGGGCGGTCGAGGGCGCGGGCACAGCGATCGAGCGGGCTTTCGAGGTGGCGACGCAGAAAGCTGTCGATCATTCGGCAGCGCCGGTGAGTCCCAGACGGCGTGCCAACAGCGCCGAACCGGCCGCGATAGCCAGCACCGCGAGCAATGCGATGGCGAACGGCCACGAGAATGGAGACGTTCCGTAGGCCCCGAGGGCGGTGTAGGCGACGGTCGCGGGCACGATTCCGACCATCGTCCCCACCACGTAATCACGCTGACCCACCGCGCTGACTCCGGCCGCGTAGTTCACCAAGGAGAACGGCAGCGGCACCAGACGCACGAGCAGCACCGACAGCAATCCGCGCCGTCCGAGCATGGCATCGAGCCGGCGGAGCCTGTCCCATTCGGTGCGGGCCACCTGGCCGCGTCCCAGCGCCCGCGCTCCCCAGTACCCGAGATACGCCCCCATCGTGGCGGCGAACACCACGACGGTTGCGCCCACCGCCAACCCGAACAGGAGGCCCGACGCGATGGTCAACGTGCTGGCGGGGAACGGAGTGGCGGACAGGACGGCATAGAGCACCACGAACAGCGCGATGCCCCACGGCCCGGCCGACGCCACTCGGTCACGGATGAACGACGGGTCGGGTAGGTCGACGGTGCCGAGCACGATCACCAGAGCGATGACGACCACGGCAGCCGCGAGCAATTTCAGGGTCGTGCCGCGGCGACTACGCGTCGGGCGGTCCTGCGTCACGGTATGTGCCTCTCGTCCGGCGGTCAGGATCCATTGTGCACAAGACCCGCGTGCCCGCGTGTTCAGCGGTTGTCTCATTCGACCGATTACGGTGGTGAGGGCAGCGTCGACGACGGCTGCTTCGGTTGATCTGGAGGGCCAACGGTGATTCGTTCAGTACGGTGCGCAGTGACGATTGCGGCGAGTGCAGGGCTGCTGCTGACCTCCTGCGCTGCGCCGGATTCGGAAGCTCCGATTGCCGAGGCGCAGTCGTGGAGCGAGATCGAACAGCAGGCGCAGGGGCAGACCGTCTCGCTGTGGATGTACGGCGGCGACGAGCAGGGCAATGCCTACGTCGACGACGTGCTCACCCCCGCGGCCGCCGAGGAGGGCGTCACGCTGCGCCGAGTGCCGGTGGAATCGACGACCGACGCCGTCAACCGCATCCTGTCCGAGCGACAGGCCGGGGTCACCGACGGCGAAGTGGATCTGGTGTGGGTCAACGGCGCGAACTTCGGCACCGGCAAGCAGGCAGGCGCGTGGCTGTGCGGCTGGACGCAGAATCTGCCGAACATGGAACTGACCGATCCCGAGGATCCGCTGTTGCTCGACGACTTCGGTACCCCGGTCGAGAACTGCGAATCACCCTGGCACAAAGCCCAATTCACCCTGGTCTACAACGCGGCAGCCATCCCTGATCCGCCGACGACATTCGACGGAGTCCTCGACTGGGCTCGCGCGAACCCGGGCCGCTTCACCTACCCCGCTCCCCCGGACTTCACCGGCTCGGTGTTCGTACGTGAGGCGTTGATCAACGCCTCCGGCGGCGTCGACGAGGTTCCCGCTCAATTCGATCAGGACTCCTACGACCGACTCGCCCCGGCATTGTTCGATCAGTTGAACGAGCTCGCCCCGTCACTGTGGCGCGAGGGAACGACCTATCCGCAGTCCTCCTCCGAGCTCGACGCCCTCTACGCCGGTGGCCAGGTGGACATGACCATGACGTACGGCCCCGCGACCCTCCCGAAACTCGTCGCCGACGGCACCTTCCCACCGGAGACCCGCGTCCTGACTCTCGACGAGGGAACCGTCGGGAATGCGAGTTTCCTTGCCATTCCGTCGACGTCGGGGAAATCGGCAGCGGCACAGGTGGTCGCCAATCTTGCTTTGTCGCCCGAGCAACAACTCGAGAAGGCGACGCCGGACGTGTGGGGGCAGTTCACCGTGCTCGATATCGACCGATTGCCCGATGACGCCCGCGCCCGGTTCGAAGCGTTGCCGAGCTCGACGGTTCTGCCCTCCTACGAGGAGCTCTCGGCCAACGCGCATCCCGAACTCTCGGCCGACTGGGTAACGCCGGTCGACGAGGGTTGGCGTCGAAACGTGCTCGCCGGTCAGTGAGCGCGCCCACGAAGAGCTTTCGCGGCACGGCTGCGGTACTGCCTGCCATCGTGCTGGTCGTTCTGGTCGTCGGCGGCGGTCTCGGAACCGTGGTGCTGCAGAGCCTGGGTCTGATGCCGTTGGTCGGAACCCCCGAACTATCGGTCGACGCGTACTCCGCTCTGGGCGGTGACCTCTGGCGCTCGGTGGTGCTGACACTGTCGATTGCCGTCGTCTCGACGGCATTGGCCACGGTGATAGGGCTTGCCGCGGCGCTGACGGCCTTGTCGGGTACGCGCGCTGTGCTCGTGGCCGCCGGATTGACGGTGACGGTGCCCCACCTGATCGGTGCGGCAGCAATGGCGCTGCTGTTGGCGGATTCGGGAATGCTGCCCCGCATCCTCGGCATGACCGACGGCGGCTGGCCGGAGTTGGTCGGCGGGCGGTGGTGGATCGCCGTCGTCGCCGAATATGCCTGGAAGGAATCGGCTTTCGTGGCTGTGGTCGTGGCCGGGACACTCGCCACCCGTGCAGCCGCATTCGACGAGACGGCGGCAACCTTGGGTGCCGGCCGGTGGGCTCGGCTCCGGCTGGTCACGCTGCCGTTGGCGCGTCCCGCGCTGATCGCGTCGGCGGCCATCGCGTTCGCCTATACCGTCGGTTCCTACGAGGTGGCCCGCATTCTGGGTCGACCGTATCCGGAGCCGTTGTCGGTGATGGCAATTCGATTGTTCACCTCGATCGATCTTCAGACGCGTCCGCAGGCGGCAGCTGCCGCGACGATCGCTACCGCTCTGACGGTGGTCGTGGCCGCGGTGGCGCTGCACTATCTGCGCAGATCGGCAGCGTGGAAATGAACAAGGTGGAAATGAACAGGGTTCTTCCCGCTGTCGGCAGGTCCGCTCTGGTCCTGTGGTTCCTGCTGCCGCTGATTCCGGTTGTCTTGTGGGCCATCAGCAATCGCTGGTCGTTTCCCGGTTCGGTTCCGCAGGAATGGGGATTCGACGGCGTCCGCAGCGCCCTCGATGCCGGGGGCGTCGATGCGTTCCTGCGATCGACGATGCTCGCTCTCGCCGTCGCCGCCATCGCAACGCCATTGGGCGCGTTGGCCGCTCGCGCGCTGGTGAACGGAACCGTGCGTTTCCCCGCTGTGGTGGCCGCGGTTCTTTTCGCTCCACTGGCCCTGCCCCCGTTCGCCGTGGCGTTGGGACTCGATGTTCTGGTGTTGCGCTCGCGCATTCCGAGCACGGTGGCGGTGATCGCGTTGCTGACCGTTGCGGCCATTCCCTATACGACGTACCTGATGCGAGTGGCATTCGGCGCGTACGACATCGGTTACGAGGAGGAGGCGCGCACTCTCGGTGCGTCGAGTGCCATGGTGCTGCGGCGGATTCGCATTCCGCTACTGGCACCGGCGTTGGCAGGGGCGGCGTTGCTCGCGTTCCTCGTGGCGTGGAGCGACTACGTGATCACTTTGTTGATCGGTGGCGGCAGACTGGTCACCGTGCCCATTCTCGTCGCCTCGTTCGCTGCCGGGACCGGTAACGATTCGGTGGTGGCTGCGCTGTCGGTCGCTGCCGTCGTGCCGCCGTTGTTGCTGGTGCTCATGCTGGCCCGGCTGCGTCGTAGGAGTGCCCGATGAGCGTCGAACTGTCCGTACACGGACTCACGAAAGTGCATGCCGGTCAATCGGTTGCGGCTCTGAATTCGCTGGATCTCACCGTGCCGCCGGGTTCGTGTACGGCGATTCTCGGGCCCTCGGGCTCGGGCAAGAGCACTGCGCTACGACTCATTGCGGGACTGGATTCACCCACCGCCGGCACGGTGCGCATCGACGGTCGCGAGGTGGACGACGTTGCGGCCGAGAACCGCGGAGTCGGGATGGTGTTTCAACGTCCGATGTTGTTCCCGCACATGTCGGTACTCGACAACATCGGCTTCGCCTACCGCGCTGCCGGGGAGAGTCGCAAGCGGTCGCGCGAACGGGCCCGGGAGTACCTCGATCTGGTGCATCTGGGTGACATCGGAGATCGTGCAGTGTCCGAGGTGTCGGGCGGGCAGGCCCAGCGGGTGGCGTTGGCGCGCTCACTCGCCGGTTCGCCGCGAGTGTTGTTGTTGGACGAGCCCTTCAGTGCGCTGGACCCAGTGTTGCGCACCGAGATGCACGACCTGGTTCGCGAATTGCGCACTTCGCTGGATCAGACTCTGCTGCTCGTCACCCACGATCAACAGGAAGCGGCGGTGCTGGCCGATTCGGTGGCGGTGCTCATCGACGGTCGATTGGAGCATCACTCCGATATCGCGACGGCCTACACGCGACCGAGCACGTTGGCGGTCTCGCGACTGATGGGTGGGATGAACGAAATCGAGGGGCAGTGGGATGGGGTTGGGGTGCATCGCTCCGGGCTCGGGGAGCTGGAGGTCGAAGGAGTTTCTCTGCCGGCCGGGCCGGCCGTGTTGTTATTGCGACATGAGCTGATCAGGCTGAATGACAACGGGATTCGTGGGATTGTTTCGGGTGTGAGGCCTACCGGATTTCGGAGCATCGCCGACGTGATGGTGGGCTCGACGGTTGTGAAGGTGGAGTTGGCGGCGGGATCTGCGGTCAAGATGGGGGATGCGGTGGGGTTAAAGATTCCGGGTTTGGCGAGATTTGTTGTCATGGTTTGAGGTCGAAGATGTGGCTGTTCGCAATCCCCGTGCTCTGGGATCCGTCGCTGGTAACTAACACCCAAACGACGAAATCCCAGTTACCGCACCGTAATGACACCTTGACGGCGTTGATATCCACGCCTGCCGGCGTATGGAGGAAAATCGCGACAGTCGGACTGTCACCAGGTTTGCCGTTACAGCACGCGCATACCGACTCGGACTGGCGGCCTTAATAGGTACTCCCAGAACGGATTCGGGCTACCAGGTTTTTGGGACCAGTAGAGCTGGGCGAGGTATGAGGTAGCTAGTGCGGAGGTATGGTTGTGCAGCAGGTTCATATCCGCGCGAAAAGCCTCGGTGGCGTCCACTTCAAAAATTGGTGAAGCAGGCCCATGGGCGTCGCGAAATTGCTGGGCGTCGGCGAGGCTGGCTGTCGCGAATATCGACTGCATACGCGAGGGTGCGTCAATGAAGTGCGCCCGTCGTGCATTGTCCCATATCAGCTCGATCGCGGGGCTTGTAACACTAGCGGTTGAGTTCGCACTGACGAAATACTTCTCGCCGTGCATGGTCACCCCATCTGGGAAGAGTTCGTCGAGATGCGCTTGCAGTTCTGGCGGTTGAACGTCGTCATACCGAACCAGCCCGATGACTACCCCTTCAGAGAGAGCCGATTGGCGGTCAACCGTGTAGTACCGTGCCATCCAGATCCTCCCGTTGATCCGCTTGCACCCTCGAACCTCTTACCGACAAGCGGCCCGACCTTCTATTACAGCAGGTATTTATCGGGATCGCACCAACCAGTCCGTGCGCCGAAACACAAATATAGAAGGACTGCGGCGGACAAGGGCTATTTCAGCCAAAGTCGGTATTGGCGGTAAGCAGGTGCGTGACCTGTGGCCAAGACACCAGCCCTTCAGCACCATAACGGACCCATGGGGGAAGTCCTTCTTAGGCAGGGGACCTCATCGACAAGTCGAACTCCCGCTCGGAAGCGGGTTGTGGTCTAGCCAGCGTCGGAGCATTTCGTCACCGATGTCTTTCTGCTGCCGTTTGGTCATCCCCAGTTCGGTGAGCCTTAGTTTGACCTGGTCGATGAGATCGATTTCGGCCGTCCATGGGATGTTCTGCGACGACGGAGCAGGGCTGCGCGCCGGGGGCTTCAACAGCTCTGACCTCGGGAACATTGTTCTCAGGTGAATCATTCTCTCGGTCGTCAAACCGATGAGCCCATCGTCGGTAGCCCAGTTCAGCACGACGTTGCTAGAGCTGCTTTTGACTCGAGACTTGTTGTGAATGACATCATTTCGAATTTTATTCAGCTCGCCCATGAACGAGCTTTTGATGTCGTTCTTGAGATAGTCCACTCCTAACCTCGTAGAGTAGGCGGCAGCGAGACGTGGCCGGTACCACTCGTCCCAGATCGCGTGGATGTAGGCGAACCACTGACCGTAGCTCATGATTTGTATCGGTGGGAATCTGTCGTAAGACACCATTCCACGTTTTATGCTGATGGAACTAACACCACTATCCATGGCGCTATTGAGGTCGGCGACGTGCACGGTGGCAGGGTCGGGATTTCGGACGAAGACATACCGGCCTACGTCAAAATACTCTCCGTCGGCAGACTTTCGGGCCGCTAAGGTGCGTGCGAGTGTGGAGTGCGCCGAAAGGGTCATCGCCAGCGTAGCGAGATAACGTGTCTCAAACTCTTCGATCACCTGCTCGACGTTCTCGCCGTCCGTCATGGAGTCGATAGAGATCTTTGCTTGTCTCGCGAGCTGTGCGATTTTGTCGAGCCCCTCGATGAAGTTCTGAGTGGATGTCATCGCAGAGCCGAGGAAGACCTGAACGGCGCCCAAGACTGGAGTGACGATCAGACGAAGGTGCGCACTGTAGATGGCTTTGCGCTCGTGTTCCTCCAATAGATGATGAAAGACCCCGTCCCGCAGACCTTCTTTCACAGATCGTTCGGCCACGCCCCGCGAGTTGGGCGCGGCTGAAGAGTTGTCCTGTGCCACTTCGACGAAGAAGAGCAGTTGGCTGAAGTTGTGTCGCCACAGTTCAGTCTCGTCGGTCATCATGTCGTCCTTTGCACTACGGATGGCAACTGTTGGCGGTGACCAGCGACTAAACCAGCTAGCGACTAGGGCCACATCTGGTCGGGCACCCCAATGGTTGAGACTATTGGCAAGATCGCTGTATTCGCGCGACCAAGTGTTCTCTGTCGGTCAAGATGTCGAGCAGATAGATCATGGGGACGAGGACGATGTCGGCGGGAAGGGCACCGTTGTGTTCGGCCAGGACCGAAGCGTCAAGGTTGAAGCCGTGTGTTGTATTGCGCCGAGCATTCCAAAGATGCTGAAGACGAGTTGTTTCTGTTGAATTGGGGTCAGGACTCGGAACGAAGAATCCGTTCAACACTTGCTCTGCTGCGCGGAGGCCGCGGTAGGCGGGAGCCATGATTAGCGGTCTGATTCGCGCGGGGACGTGTGTTTCAATGGCGGCGATGCGTTTGCGCAGTCGCTTCGGCGTCATGAGCTGCCCAATGCCGTTGCTACCTGTAAACCGATCCCCGAGCAGGTCCATGGCAGGAAACATGAGCATGAGTTGGGCAGCTTGGTCTCGTGGGTGCCGCGCAATCGCGCTGATGCGCCCCAACAACTGTTCGAAGTTGAGCATCCACCCTTGGTGTGTGGCGGGATCGTATCGTCCAGCGGCGTCGATGTAGGTCATTGGGGAGAATATGTCTAGGAGAGTGTCGTTTAGGCGTCCAGCCCACCAGTCAACTGCTTCTGAGAACGCCGCCTTGTGGAGTTCATCCGGATCGCACGAAATACTGTCGAAGTCTTGGGACGGGTTGTTGTGAAACAGGATTCGCAGTGTGTCGAGCGAATCTCTGCTGGCTCCGTGTCCGAGCCCCGGGAGTTGCCGTCCCAGGGTGTAGAGGATCAGTTGGCCATATCTGGGTGCGGCGAAGCCCCACATCGTGGGGGTAAGATTTCCCAGCAAGGGCGCGAAGTAGATGCCACCGAAGACCGTTCCTTCGAGAAGTCCGCTGGATGCTTGAAATGCAAGACTGTGCGGATCGAGCGCAGATTCGGCGATGATCTCCTCGGCTGTGTTATATCGCAGTCTCAAAAATATTTGAGGCAGTTTTGACCATCGGTACAAGATTTCGTTGATGCGAATGTCATGGACGGAGTGGCGCGGGAAAAGAGGTTCTCTGCCGCCGTCGGTACTGGTGAGTGGCACAGCCGCCAAAACCTCGCTCCCCCACTGCGTGGTCGCAGGAACCTGTTGGCCCGGGACTGCAATCAGGGTCGCGGTTATTCGGTCAAACAGTGCCGGGAGGGTCTGGGCTTCGTCGAGTGTTTTGACCAGGTCCTCAAATTCTGCGGACAGTTCGGGGCCCATTCCACCGGGTGGGTTCGGTGTGGGAGGGGTGGATACATCGAACCTGCTGCGGGTCAGCGCGGGGCCGTGAAGGACTTGCGACTTAATTAAGGTCATCGGCTTCCCGGAAACCTGCCAGGTATCCTGACCAGGGGTTGGACGTTTTTCGATCTGAAGGCCGAAGTGGCTGAGCAGCCCAGCGGGCTGGCCTCCAAACATCTGCGAGGGAAGACTAATTTTCACTTCGCAGTACGTCCGGCGGCGTTCAGGGACGGATGGCAGATGTTGACGTCGTGGACCACAAGGACACCATACGGTTTGCTACCGACATGGTGGACCTTTACAACTCGATATTTGTGACGGCATTGCCAATAAGGGGTGCGGATTCGCGTCGGTACCCCGCTCCCCCGTTTCGGTGCGGGTGTCGGCAGCATCAATCAAGCATGCAGCGAAGACTATTGGGTGAGCCAAAAGCGTCAGGCGGCCATTCACTCACAGCAAGCTAATGACAGTCCCTCATTCCCCAACACACCTGAAACTACGATGTCCCCATGCCCACCGGCCGCTTCGCTCCCAGTCCCTCAGGCGATCTCCATCTCGGAAATCTAAGAACCGCACTGCTGGCCTGGCTCTTCGCTCGCTCCACTGAGCGACGTTTCGTCATGCGCGTCGAAGACCTCGATCGCGTCAAAGCCGGCTCGGAGCAACGACAACTCGACGACCTCGCCGCCATCGGACTCGATTGGGACGGGCCCATCATGCGGCAATCCGAGCGTCGGGAAATCTACGACGCCACGATTCGCACGCTCACCGCCGCCGGGCTGACGTACGAATGCTTCTGCACGCGTCGGGAAATATTGCAGGCCGCATCCGCGCCCCATGCACCCGACGGCGCGTATCCCGGCACCTGCCGAAATCTGACCGCTGACGAGAAAGCGGCGAAGGACCGCCCACCAGCCATCCGATTACGTTCGCAGGTAACCGAATTCACCATCGTCGATCAGTTGCACGGACTGTTCCGAGGCCAGGTGGACGACTTCGTACTTCGCCGATCGGACGGTGTGCCCGCCTACAACCTCGCCGTCGTCGTCGACGATGTCGCACAAGGCGTCGACCAGATCGTGCGCGGCGACGACCTGCTCACCTCCGCCCCGCGGCAGGGATATCTGGCGCAACTTCTCGGCCTCACCCCCGCCACCTACGTCCATGTGCCCCTCGCACTCAATGTCGAGGGCAAGCGCCTGGCCAAGCGGGATGGCGCGGTGACGCTGCGCGAGCGGCCCGACGCGTGGTCGCTCATCACCGCCTCGCTCGGCATGCCAAATGCGAAGAACGCCGAGGAATTGCTCGAACAGTGGAAGCCGACGCGGGTACCGCGCGAACCGTGGGTGTTCGACCCCGCGAATCTCTGATCTACGAGCCGATCGAGATCACGTTGCAATGCGACAGGGCCCAACTCGGGAGGAATCGGACGTACAGTAGCCGCGACAACTCTTCCCGAGGGAGAAGGACACGATGACCTCAGGCGGCTACGACCCCGACAAGGATCCACAGAACCCCGGCGGCTATCCCCCGCCGCAGGGCGGTTACCCGCCCCCTCCCCAGGGCAACTACCCACCACCTGAGCAGGGCGGCTACCCACCACCCGGAAACTACCCACCGCCCCCACAAGGCAACTACCCGCCGCCTCCGGCCTTCGGTGAGTCACCGATGCCGACGCAGCTGTCCGTGGGAACGGCCATCGGCTACGCATTCAACAAGTTCAAGGACAACGCCCTCGTCTGGGTCGGCATCGTCCTGATCGCCGCGATCATCCAGGGCGTCCTGAACTTCGTGTTGAGCTCCGACAATTTCGTCCTCGGCTTGATCTTCAGTGTCATCGTCGGAGTCGTCGCGCTCCTCATCCAGGCGGCACTCGTCCGCGGCGCTCTGCACGAGGTGGACGGGATCAAGCCCGCGTTCGGGTCCTTCTTCCAGTTCGGCAACGTCGTGTCCGTCGTCATTGCCGGCGTCCTCGTCGGCATCGCCACCAGCATCGGCTTCGTCCTGCTGATCATCCCCGGACTCGTCATCACGTTCTTCACGTGGTGGACCTTCCAGTTCGTCATCGACCGCGGCGACGAGCCGATCCCCGCCATCAAGGCGAGCGCTCAGGCGATCGCGTCCAACGGTGGGACCCTCTTCGTGCTTGCACTCGCCCTGGTCGGCATCAACATCGTCGGCGCTCTTCTGTTCGTAGTCGGTCTGCTGGCCTCCATCCCGATCACGATCATCGCCGGAACCTACGCCTACCGCGTCACGGTGCGCGGACGCGTCGCCTGACCTGAGATCCGCCTCGATGGGCGCGCATCCCTCACCCGGGATTCGCGCCCATCGTCGTCTCGGTGCTTGGATCGAGCAGTGACTACTACCGAACACACCGCCGCCAACGGCGGCACCGAGTCTGGGCAGGCCACGTTCGCTCACATCAGCCGGGGCTACTACCCCACCATCGTCGCGCTTTTCGTCGCGACGCTGCTGATCTCGAACGTGGCCGCCAGCAAAGGTGTCGCCTTCTTCGCCTCGTCCGACGTCATGCTCGGACCACTGCAGATCCTGCCGATCAACACCGACGGCGCATTCTTCCTGTTCCCCCTCGCCTACATCCTCGGCGACGTCCTCAGCGAGGTCTACGGCTTCAAAGCCGCACGCCGCGCGATCTACCTCGGCTTCGGCTCCCTGATCCTCACCTCGGTGTCCTTCTGGATCGCCATCGAACTCCCGGCCGCGTCGTTCTACGAGAACCAAGAGGCACTCGAAACCGTCGTCGGTGTCGTTCCCCGACTCGTCCTCGCCGGTCTCGCCGGCTTTGCCGTCGGCCAGCTCCTCAACTCCTACGTCCTGGTCAAGATCAAGGAACGCACCAAGGAAAAGCACCTGTGGGCACGCCTGATCGGCTCGACCGTCGTCGGCGAATTCTTCGACACACTGATCTTCTGCGCCATCGCCGCCGGCGTCATCGGCATCAGCACGTGGACCGACTTCATCAACTACGTCGTCGTCGGATTCCTGTGGAAGACACTCGTCGAGGTCCTCGTCCTTCCCATCACGTACCGCGTCATCTCGTACATCAAGAAGCGCGAACCGTCGTACCAGAGCAGTTAGCTCGCGACCCATTCTCGACTGACCTCGAGGTAGCGCCCTCTCGCTGCCTCGAAGGTCGCGACGGCCCGGGTTCCCGGCCAGTCCTCCGGCGTCATGGACGGCGGGAGGCCCGGGTCGACGTAGGGAATGACGCGCCACTCGTCGAGTAGCGTCGCGAACGTGACGAACGCGTCCCGCGGATTCCGAGCCGGCGCGACGGTCTCGTAAGCGGAAAGAAATGCCCGATGCCGATCGGCGATGCCGGCCAGATCCCACCATTGCGCAGCGCTCTCACGCAACGTGGTCGGCGGCGCGACCTCGGAGGCGACGAACGTCGTCACGTAGGGCGAGAGCTCCAACGCGTCGACGATGGCACCGGCCTCGTCCGCGAGGTACTCGGGTGCGATCCACAGACCAGGTGAGACTGTGCCGCAGCCTATTCCGGTGAGTCGACGCCTCAGCTGGTGGCGCGCTGCGCGTTGGGTCTCGGGGATGGTGAACGAGATGAGCCGAAACGGATCGCCGTCGGCCATCCGCCGAAACCCGAAGATCCGACCGTCGCCGCGCGCGAACATGGCGTCGGCCTGCTCGGTGATGCGATAGCCGGTGCGGCCCTCACGATTACTCGATTCGACGACGCCCTTCTTCTTCAACCTGGCCACCGCGATGCGCGTGCTCTCCGGTGGCACCCCGAGCGCGTCCATCCAGACGACGACATCGGCGATGGCGAACCACCCTCCGAGCGGGCGAACGTAGGCCCCGAGCACCGTGCGCACCAGTGAGGTGGCGCTTCCCGGACGAGAGTCGAAGTCGTCGAGGATCGCCCCGGCAGTGCTAGGCGCGGAGTTCGTCACGGATAGCCACGATTCCCAGATACACCTCTCGGTAGGAAGTACTGAGAGGGCTCAATCCCAGGCGAATACCCTGCGGCGCGCGGTAATCCGGGATGACGCCCTTCTCCCACAGGCGAGCGGTGATCGCCTTGAACTCGGGATGGTCGATGGTGACGTGCCCGCCGCGTCGATTCGAGTCCTCGGGTGAGGCGATCTCCACCCCGAGCGGTACCAGCATCTCGCGGACCAGTTCGAGGGCGTATTCGGTGAGTGCGACAGACTTCGCGCGTATCGCGTCCATCCCCACCTCGGCGATCATCTCGATGGTGTCCTGCATCGCGATCATGCCGAACACCGACGGCGTGCCACTGATGACGCGTCGAATACCCTGTGCCGGAACATAACCCTGCGCCATCTCGAACGGATCGGCCCGACCCATCCAGCCCCAGATCGGCTGGACGAAATCGTCCTGGAGATCGCTGCGCACGTACGCGAAGGCTGGCGATCCGGGTCCTCCGTTGAGGTACTTGTAGGTGCACCCGACGGCCAGATCCACTCCCCAGGAATCGAGTTCGAGCGGTACCGATCCGACGGAATGGCACACGTCCAGCAGCATCAGTGCTCCGGCAGCATGCGTGATGCGCGTCGTCTCGGCCACGTCGACGAGGAAGCCCGACCGGTAGGCGACGTGGGTGATCACCACCAAGGCGGTGTTCTCCCCCACCACCTCGGCGAGTTGTTCCGGCGTGATGCCACCGCGAGGGTCCGTCTCGATCCATCGCAGGGTCATATTCAGCTCTGCTGCAATGCCTTCGAGCAAGTATCGGTCGGTCGGGAAGTTGTCCCGGTCGATGACGATCTCGGTGCGGCCCGGCCGCATGGCGATCGCCGCCCGCGCCAGTTTGTACAGCAGTACCGTCGTCGAATCGCCGATGGTGGTCTGACCGGAGGCTGCCCCGAGGGTGGCGTCGGCCAGGGCGTCGCCGATGGTGACGGGGAGGTCGAACCACTGCTCGTCCCAGCCACGGATCAGGCGTCCACCCCAGGCCTGCGTCATGAAGGTGTTGATGCGTTCGACGCTGGCCTTGGTGGGCCGGCCCAACGAATTGCCGTCGAGATATGCGCTGATCGACGGGTCGTCGCTACCGAGGAATTTGTCGCGGTAGCTGCGGAGTGGATCCTTCTCGTCGAGTTCGAGTGCACGTTCCGTCATCGTCCGATGTCCGTTCTCACAGCGAGTAATTCGGGGAAGAAGGTGAGTTCGAGTGCCTTCTGCAGAAATCCGACACCACTCGATCCTCCGGTCCCGCTCTTCATCCCGATGGTACGGAGCACCGTCCGCATGTGTCGGAAGCGCCACAGCTGGAAGTTCTCCTCGAGATCGACGAACTCTTCGAAGGCCTCGTACACCGCCCAATGTTCGGTGTGGTTCTCGTAGACGAACTTGATCAGCGGCATCAGGTCCTCGTTGAACGTGTACGCCGCGGTGACGTCGCGATCGAGGGCCGACGCCGGTACGTCGTAGCCCTTCCGCGCCAGCGACTGCCAGAAGGCGTCGTACAGGCTCGGTTCATGCAACAGAGTCGAAAGCTGTTCGGAAGCAGCCGGATCCGATTCGAAGACCTTCAGCATGCCCGCGTTCTTGTTGCCGAGCACGAACTCGACGGCGCGGTACTGATACGACTGAAAGCCCGAGGAATTGCCGAGGAAATTCCGAAACTGCGAGTACTCCGTCGGGGTGAGTGTGGCCAGCACCGACCACTGCTCGGTCAGTGTCTTCTGAATGTGCTTGACCCGGGCCACGCATTTGAGCGCGGTGCCGATGTCGTCGGCATCGAGAGCTGCTCGCGCGGCCAGGGTCTCGTGCAGCACCAGCTTGAGCCACAGTTCGGTGGTCTGGTGCTGAATGATGAACAGCAGTTCGTCGTGATGCTCGGGGGTGGACACCGGCTTCTGGGCGCTGAGCAACGTGTCGAGGTCCAAGTACGCGCCGTAACTCATACGGTCGCTGAAGTCGATGACGACGGTCTTCTCAATTGCGCGGGTATTGCCTTCGACGCTCATGGCTGGTCCTCGAGGTGATGGGCTGATACGGCCAGCGTATTACAGAATCGTGCCGCCCGCTAGATCGACGACATATAACGGTTTCGTGAATGCCACCCGTCGCCTATCCTCGAAGTAGTCGAGTCGAGTGAGGAATCGCAGTGCGTAGAGCGTCCGGACAGTTGGAGGAGTCGATCCTCGAGTTGCTCGGCGAGCACACGGAACTCTCGGTGGCCCAAGCCCGCGAGTATCTTGGCTCGGATCTCGCCCACACCACGGTCATGACCGCTCTGGTGCGCCTGCACGGCAAAGGCCTGGTCGATCGCGAGCGGCGCGGGCGGTCCTTCGTTTACACCCTCAACGCCCCGGTCGACGAGATCCCGGCTCTTCGGGCTGCGATGCGAATGCGCACCGAACTCGGTGCCAGAGCCGAACGCGCAGACGTACTGGCCAGCTTCGTGGCCGCACTCGACCCCGAGGACGAGGCGACGCTGCGCGAACTGCTCGCCAAGTCGGACGCAGCCGAGCAACACCCATGACCCTGCTCCTGGTCGTCGCCGTGCTGCCGTGGGTGCTGTCGCTGCTGCTGGGATTCGGAGCCGATCAGCTCGACCGTCGACTCAATCCGTCGACCGCCGTCGTCCTGTTGCCCATCCTGTCCATGGTGACCGCATTCTCCGTGGCAGCGTCCATGGCCGCACTCGCTGCGGTACTGCTGGCGTCAGGTGAGATTGCCTGGCTATCGGTGGGAATCGTCATCTGCGCGTGGATGTTCTGGCGCGTGGTCGAGGTCGCCAGCCATGTTCGACGCGTCGCCGTCGGTGCGTCGATCGCATCGGAATTCGGTGACGAGGCGCGGGCGACAGGCGGCATCGTTGTGGTCGACTCCGACGTTCCCGACGCCTTCGCAGTCCCCTCCGGCGGAGGTGCCGTCGTGATCACCACCGGCCTCGCGGAGGCTCTGTCGGACAACGAATTACGCGCCGTGATCGAACACGAGCGTGCGCACCTACGGCATCGCCACAGCGTGTGGATCCAGATGTGTGAGATTGCAGCTCGACTGAATCCGATTCTCGGGCCGGTGCCGTCGAAGGTCCGGCACGCCGCCGAGCGTCAGGCCGACGAGAGCGCAGCGTCTCTCGGGCGTCGAGACACGTTGTCTGCCATCGCCAGAACCGCCCTGCTGCGGAAACAACTCGACCATGGAACCCGCACGCTCGCCAGTACCGGCGGCGACGTCGTTCGCCGCGTGCAGGCCCTCAGCGAACCACCACGGCACCGTCGTGATCGCGGGATTCTCGCGGCCGGTTTGGTGCTGATCCTCGCCTTCACCGTCATTTCCACGGCACTGTTCGATGTCGTTCAAGATGTGGTGGCCCCCGAAACCGGAGAAGTCGCCACCTCGATCTTTCGCTGATCTCAGATACCGGCGACGCCCGCCAGTTGGCCGATCGCATAGGTGACGGCCATCGCGATTGCGCCACCGATCACGATACGAGTCACCGCCGGCCGACTCGGCGCACCGCCGAGGCGCGCACTGATGGTTCCGGTCAACGCCAGAGCCAGCAACACGACGACAAAGGTGACCGGAATACGTTGCGAAGCAGGCAGAAGCAGGATCGAGAGCAACGGCAAAAGCGCACCGCTGATGAACGACACCGCCGACGATGCGGCCGCTTGCCATGGATTGGTCAACGCGTCCGGGTCGATTCCCAACTCGACGTCCACGTGCGCGGCAAACGGATCGTGTTCGGTGAGTTCGCGCGCAACGGTCTGGGCAGTCTCTGCCGAGAGCCCCTTGGCCTCGTACAGTGCCGCGAGCTCAGCCAATTCTTCCTCGGGCTGCTCGTCCAGCTCTTTGCGTTCCTTGATCAACAGGGATCGCTCGGCGTCGCGCTGCGTGCTCACCGAAACGTACTCGCCGAGCGCCATCGACACAGCCCCCGCAACGAGCCCGGCAACACCTGCAGTGAGCAGCGACCCCCTGTCGGTGGTGGCCGCTGCTACACCGACCACCAGGCCGGCAGTGGAGACGATGCCGTCGTTCGCGCCCAACACGCCTGCCCGCAGCCAATTCAGCCGACCGGACATATCCGCATGCGGTTCGTGCTCGTGCAGGCTCGGCTCGGGCTCACTCATCGACGGCCGTCACCGATACGTCATCCCATGCGGCGCGCGCGCCGGACTCACCGATTCTGTACACCTGGACGATTGTGGTCGCTCCGACCACCACTGCCAACACCACCACCGCAATCGACTGCCATCGCACGGGGGTATTGCCCCGACGCTCACGCAGATGCAGGAACACGAGCGCCGCGGCGACGACGACAAGACCGACGGAGAAGAAGATCATCCAGTCGCCGATTTCGGCGTGCTGTTCGACCGCAGCAGTCTCGGGGACGCGCTTCTCGAGCCACTCGCCTGCCTCGGTCGTCAGCGGCGTCAACACCAACGTGAACACCGCCAGGGCTGCGATGAGCCACACGAGACGGCTGCGCACACCGGACCAGATGCCGGCCGCGATGGCGAGCAGCGCGGTCAGCGGTGCCAGCACCACGATGAAGTGAACGAGAAGAATGTGGGCCGGTAGGCCGTTGAAGGTGGACATGCGTTCTCCCGCTGGCTTGGAAAGTCGCGTGCACCTCACGCACAGCACATGCTACACGTTGTGTAGTAGTTGCATGGATGGATCTAATGCCGCCAGGGATCGCCACGCTGAGTCGGGTGCTGCGACCATCGCACGCACGATCTGCTCGAGACTCCGTCCCAACGCGACAACGGTATTCGCGTCGAACAGTGCTGTGGGATAGACGATGTCGACGTCGATACCGATAGCCTTCCCTTGGTCGTCCCGCCGTTCGGTGACGTGCAGATGCAGGTCGCATTTGGCGATGTCAATCGGTCGGGGTGTGATCTCGACACGCATGCCCCCCAGGTCGAGGGTTGCGGCGGCGAAGACATCCAGAGACAGCGCGACCTGGAAAATCGGGTGCTGCCCGGCCGCCGTGTCAGGAGCGAGCTCGGCGACGACATCTTCGAACGGCACCGACGCATGATCGAAGGCGCGCAGCTCGCTCCCACGGGCCGCCTGCACCACGTCCTCGACAGTCGTAGCGGACGCGATGTCCGTCCGAATCGCGACGGTGTTGGTGAAGGTACCGACCAGCTGCTCGAGCCTCGGATCGTCGCGTCCGGCAACCGGGGTCCCGACGACGATATCCGTGGATGTCGTGAGTTCGGCGAGCAGAATCAGCAGTGCTGCGCGCAGCACGCTGAATCGTCCTGTCCCACAACGCTGGGCAAGTTCGGTGATTTTCTCCGTGGCGGGTGCATCGAAGCGAAGCGATGTGCGCGCACCGGAGAAGTCCCACTCCTGTGTACGTGGCCGGTCAAACGGCAACTCTGTGCCGCTGGGGACACCTGCGAGTTCCGCGCGCCAGAACTCGATGTCGGCCGATACATCCCGATCGGCGGCCCAGACACTGTAATCGGCGTACTGCAAGGGCAATTCGGGCCACGACGGTGCACTGCCGGCCATCCTGGCCTGATAAGCCAGTACGAAATCCGAGGCCAGCAGCCCGAGAGACCACCCGTCCGCTGCGATGTGGTGAACGGCGCACGCCAGCACGTGGTGATCGGGTGCTACCGCGAACAGGCGAGCACGGATCGGGAATTGGGTACGCACGTCGAAAGGGTGCTCCATGGTCTGCAGTACCTCGGCGTCATCGAAGTCGACCACGTCGAGGTTCGGTGCCACGGCGGCAGAATCCTGCTCGATCACCTGAACTGGAGCCCCATCGACATCCGGGTAGCGCGTCCGCAGCGTGCTGTGTCGCTCGGTCAGATCGGTCAACGCGTGCGAGGCTGCCGCTGGATCGAACTCCCCTGTTATCGACACCGTGAACGGCAGATTGGACAGCGGTAGCGCTGCACTGCGATCGATGTGGCGTTGCTGCGGTGCCAGCGGAATTGCGAGCACGTCCTGCGACATACCTTGTTCAGGTCGCGAATTGTGCCGTAGTCCGACACGACGGCGTGCATCGATCCGTGCCGCGAAGGCCTGCACGGACGGAGCCACCGCAAGGTCTCGCACGCCAATGTCCACCGATGCCTCGGCCCGGATCGATGCGACGACTCTGGTCGCGGCGAGCGAGTCACCACCGAGGTCGAAGAACGAGGTGGCGCAGTCGATGTCATCTGTGTCGAGTACACGCGAGAAGGCTGCCGCCACCATCTCCTCGGTCGCACCGGACGGCGCAGTTCGGTCCCCGGTCGACAACATGGACAGATCGGGTGCCGGCAGCGCTCCGCGATCGATCTTCCGGTTGATCGTCAGCGGAATCTCGTCGAGAACCGAGATCGTCGCCGGGACCATGTGGGCAGGCAGACGCCCCACGAGATCGTTGCGGATTCGCGTCGTGTCGACGAGCTCCCCCGGCCGCTTCGGGACGATGTACCCGTCGATACGAAGGTCACCAGTACGGCTGCGGTGCAACGACGACGACGCCGCAGCGACCTCCGGATGCGATCGCAGTGCCGCGTCGACCTCCCCGAGTTCGACGCGATTGCCGCGGATCTTGATCTGGTCGTCGGTGCGTCCGAGGAACTCCAGCGTCCCGTCTCCGCGTAGACGCGCCCGATCTCCGCTGCGGAACATCCGAAGACCGGTGCTGCCGAACGGATTCGCAACGAAGCGAGCTGCCGTTTCTGCGGTGCGCCCGAGATATCCGCGCGCAACGCCGGGGGTCTCGATGTAGATTTCGCCGACTGCACCCGAGGGAACCGGCCGCAACGCCCGATCGAGAAGGTGAATCACCGTCCCCACCATGGCTCGACCGATTCCGTCCACGCTGCCCGGGTTCAGAGCCTCGGTCATGGTAACACTGCAGGTCGTCTCGGTGGGCCCGTAGGCGTTGAGCAGTCGTCGACCCACCGACCATCGACCGACGGTGTCCTGCGGTGCCGATTCACCGCCGATGATGATGGTCCCGACATGCGACAGGGCTGCGGGATCCAGCGTGGCCAGCGCCGAGGGCGTGATCAGCAGATGTGTGATCGATTGCTGGGCAATCAGTTCCGACAGTTCTGCGCCGCCGTAGCTATCCGGCGGAGCGATCACCACTGCCGCGCCGGCGGTTGCTGCGGCAAGCACTTCGACCACAGCGGTATCGAACCCGTGAGAGGCGAGATGACAGACGCGCGACTCGGCGTCGAGGTCGTAGCTGCTCCTGATCTGTTGCACCAGAGCGGCGATGCCACCGTGGGTGACGACGACGCCCTTGGGAGTGCCGGTGGAGCCGGAGGTGTAGATGACGTACGCCGCGTGGTGTGGTGTCGTCGGCGCGGGTTCATCACCCGGGCCTCCCTCCGCGAGAACGTCATCGAGGCTCAGCCACTCCACCACACCCAGCTCGGCACCTCCGGTGCACAGGCCCAACACCGCTCCGCTGTTTCGCACCACGAACTGCGCTCTCTCGCGCGGGTGATTCGGGTCGACCGGAACGTACACCGCACCGACTCGTGCGATGGCCCAGAACGCGACGACGCCCTCCGCGGATCGGCCGATACGCACAGCGACCCGGTCCTCGGTACCGATTCCTCGCGCACTCAAGGCGGATGCGAGTGCGGCGACTCTCTCATCCAACTCCGCGTAGGTGACCGACACCTCCGCATCCTGGATCGCAATTCGATTGCCGTGCTGCATGATTGCCATCGAAAAGACGTCGTTCAGAGATCCACGCTCGGTCACGGCCGCGCCCACCGAGGCGGGCGTCGTACACCGCTCGTCGGGCAAGAACAGGTCGAGGTCTGCTATCGCGGTAGCGCCGTAGCCGGATTCGGCGAAACGGTCAAGAAAGTACAGGAATCGAGCATGGTGGCGCGCCAGGTCGCTCGGTGTGTAGGCGGCAGGGTTGGCCTCGAAGTCGATGCGAGGACGCGCTCCACCTCGACCGGGGTAGATGTTGACGGCGAGGTCGGACACCGGGCCCGTCGTCAGAATGTTGATCTCACCGTCGAAGTCGCCGATGGCCACGGTGTTCGCGAACATCATCACGTTGATCGTTTGCCCGAAAAGCCCTGCGCTCAGCGCATTACCACTCTTGGACAACTGAGGTCTGCTGCGCTGATGGCGGAGCACGGCACCGATCGCCACCTCGGTGGACTTGATCACGTTGTTCACCGTCGCAGATCCGATGCCCGGCAGGCTCAGCGGCACAACGTTCGACAACGAGGAACCCGCCCGGCGCAACATCGCCGTCGGCCGCGCCGAGACCGGCAACGACAGATCCACGTTCTCGGTGTCGTTCATACGCGCCAGGTACGCGGCGAAGGCAGCGATCACCACAGTCGATGTCGCATAACCGGCAGCGGTCGGAGAAACCGATCGATCCTCGCCGACGACGATCGGCACCGATGCAGGTTGAACAATTCGGCCGAGAGGCTCGGCGTGACCCAGGTCTGCGGACTGCCAGTGCGCTCGATCGCGTCGTGCGCGGGCGGAGGTGCGGTAGCGCTCGTCCTCGGCGACAAGCGCGGCCGGCGTCGTCGGGTCGACAGCCACAGGCTCGACGCCACCGGACGCGGCGGCATACAGGGCCGCCGCCCGCTCGAGTACCTTCATCGAGGCATAACCGTCTAGCGCGATGTGATGGGCTCGGGTGTACCAGAACACGCGATCGTCCCCGACGCGAAGGACACACAACCGCACGAGCTGGCCGTCCATCGAGAACGGCGTGCGGCAATCGTCTTCCATCCACTGCGTCGCCGCGTCGGCCGGCCGGTCGTGTTCGCGGAAATCGAGGATCTCCACCCTGTCGGTCTCCCGAGGCTCGAACCGCTGCATCGGGGTGCCGTCGACCTCGATGATTCGCATCGTCGACGACGAGAACTCTCGATGCGCCCGGCTACCGCACTCGACCAGCGAGTCCAGGTTCACAGCGCCGATGATGTCGACGAAATACGCAATGGTGAAGGGCACGTCCGGCATGAACTGTTGAGCAATCCAGATATCGGCCTGGGACGAACTCACAGGTAAGGCGTCGTCGAACATGGTGGTCCCCCCAGGGCGTGCTGCTACTACACAGTCGGTAGTATTACCGTACGCCCCGATCCGAAGTGACGGTGCCGAGCGCGTCAGGCAGCGGCCTGAACGCGGGAAACACCAGGCCTGTCCTAAGGTGACACCCGTGCCGCAGAGCAACCACTATCACCACTTGATGTTCGGCCCTGCTGCGATTGCGCGGCAGAAGGTCGACGGTAGTTACACCGCCTACGGCTCACAGACCGAGCGACCCGACGACGGCCCGACGCCTCTCGACACTCGCGAGAAGGCCATGATTCGCGCGCTCGATCAATTCCAGATCGCCACCGTCGCCGAGACCGGGTGGCCCTACATCCAGTACCGAAGTGGCCCGAAAGGCTTTCTGCAGGTTCTCGACGATCACACGCTGGGTTTCGCCGATTTCGCCGGTAACCACCAGTACGTCACGGCTGCCAATCTCGATCACGACGATCGCGTCGCACTGCTTCTGGTGAATTACCCTCTGCGCCAACGCCTCAAGCTCTACGGACGGGCACGTACCGTCGAAGCGGCCGACGACCCCGAACTGCTGGACCGGCTGAAAAAGATCGGCGACATGACCGTCGCCGCCACGTGCGAACGCAGCGTCGTCATCGACGTCGAGGCATTCGACTGGAACTGCACCCGCAGCATCATCCCCCGCTACGACGCGGCCTACCTCGCGGAGCTCTCCGAGGTCTACCAGCGCAAAGCCGGCGAACGGGAACAGGAACTGCTACAGCGCATTTCGGAGCTCGAAGATCAGCTCACGCAGTTTTCGACGCATAGAAGCGACCCAGGAACTCCGTCTTGAATTCCGCGAAGCGTCCCTGATCGATGGAGGCGCGAATGTCGTCGACGAGTTTGACCGTGAAGCGCTCGTTGTGGATGGTGCACAGCGTCGACGCGAGCATCTCCTTGGCCTTGAACAGGTGATGGATGTACGCGCGGGTGTAGTGCGCGCAGGTGTAGCAGTCGCAGTTCTCGTCGATCGGGGTGAAGTCGCGACGATGCTTGGCGGTGTTGATGTTGAAGCGTCCCGTCGGCACGTAGATCGCCGCATTACGTGCCACGCGTGAGGGATTGACGCAGTCGAACGTGTCGGCACCGTTCTCGATGGCGGTGAAGAAGTCGTCCGGCTCGCTGATGCCGAGCATGTGCCGCGGCTTGTGTTCGGGCAGTTCCTCGTTCACCCACCGAGTGATGGTGCCCAGGTTCTGCTTTTCGAGTGCGCCGCCGATGCCGTAGCCGTCGAAGCCGCGTCCTGTCTCGCCGGTGATGGTCTCGAGATCGTGCGCGGCCTTGCGTCGTAGATCCTCGTACTGCGCTCCCTGCACCACCCCGAACAGCGCTTGATACGGCTTGTCGGCGCGCTCGACCGTCAGCCGTTCGTGCTCGAGGACGCATCGCTTTGCCCACGCCTGCGTCCGATCGACCGACTTCTCTTGGTAGCCGCGGGTATTCATCAGCGTGGTCAGCTCGTCGAACGCGAACATGATGTCTGCTCCGAGGCGATGCTGAATCTGCATCGACACCTCGGGAGTGAACCGATGCTTGGAGCCGTCGAGGTGGGACTTGAACGTCACCCCGTCGTCGTCGACGTGCGCGAGACGTTCCTTGCCCTCGGCGATGACGTCGTCGGACTGCACGCGCGTGGCGTCCATCGAGATGACCTTCTTGAACCCCACGCCGAGCGACATCACCTGAAATCCGCCGCTGTCGGTGAACGTCGGCCCGTCCCAGTTCATGAACTTGCCCAGCCCACCCGCCTCGTCGACGATGTCCGAGCCCGGCTGCAGATACAGGTGGTACGCGTTGGCGAGCACCGCCTGAGCGCCGAGTTCCTTCATCGCCTCCGGCAGCACCGCTTTGACGGTCGCCTTGGTTCCCACCGCGATGAACGCGGGGGTGGCGATATCACCGTGCGGGGTGTGGATGGTGCCGGTGCGGCCCAACTCACCGTCGAGCCGGGTGCCGATATCGAAGCCGAAACTGGAGGAACTCACCGCGTCAGTATGCCGCTTCGCCGCTTGTGAGCGGAAACTCGTAGCAGGCTACGAGGCAGGAGTGGAGCCTGCGGAACGACCGGTGACTCAGCCGTGCACCTGCGGCGGAGCCGCTCCCGCCGCATTCAGGCGGAAGTAGGCACCCTTGGCCGCGAGCAGTTCCTCGTGATTGCCCTGTTCGACGATGCTGCCGTTTTCCATCACCACGATGGTGTCCGCGTCGCGGATGGTCGAAAGCCGGTGCGCGATAACGAAGCTGGTGCGATCGGTGCGCAGCTTCGCGGTGGCCTTCTGCACCAGCAGTTCGGTGCGGGTGTCCACCGAGCTGGTGGCCTCGTCGAGGATGAGGATCAGCGGCTTGGCCAGGAAGGCGCGGGCGATGGTGATGAGCTGCTTCTCACCGGCGCTGACGTTGTTGCCTTCCTCGTCGATGATCGTGTCGTAGCCGTCGGGCAACGAGTGGACGAAGCGGTCCACGTAGCTCACTCGCGCGGCCTCGAGGATTTCTTCCTCGCTGGCACTCGGGTCGCCGTAGGCGATGTTGTCGCGAATGGTTCCGCCGAACAGCCAGGTGTCCTGCAGCACCATTCCGGTGCGAGCGCGCAGTTCCTCACGGGTCATCTTGCGGGTGTCGACGCCGTCGAGGGTGATTCGGCCGGAATCGATCTCGTAGAACCGCATGATGAGGTTCACCAGGGTGGTCTTGCCCGCGCCGGTCGGTCCGACGATCGCGACCAGATGTCCGGGATCGGCCACCAGCGAGAGGTTCTCGATGAGCGGGCGGTCGGGAGAGTAGCCGAACGAGACGTCCTCGAATTCGACGCGTCCTCGGCGCTCGGTGGGCCGCACCGCATCGGCCGGGTCGGCGTCCTCTTCCTCGGCGTCGAGGACCTCGAAGATGCGCTCGGCCGACGCGACACCCGACTGCACCAGATTCACCATCGAACCCACCTGCGTGAGCGGCTGCGTGAACTGACGCGAGTACTGGATGAACGCCTGCACCTCACCGAGAGTGAGTGTGCCCGACGCGACCCGCAGCCCGCCGACCACGGCGATGACCACGTAGTTGATGTTCCCGAGGAACATGATGACGGGCATGATCATGCCGGAGATGAACTGCGCCCGGAAGCTCGACTGGAACAACTTCTCGTTGCGCTCGCCGAACTCGCGTTCCACCTCGGCCTGACGACCGAAGGCCTTGACGATCTCGTGGCCCGTGTACGTCTCTTCGATCTGCGCGTTGAGCTTGCCGGTGTGCTTCCACTGCGCGACGAAGTGCGGTTGTGAACGCTTGGCGATCACGGCGGTCACCGCGAACGACGCCGGAATGGTCAGCACCGCAACGAGAGCCAGCAACGGCGAGATCCAGATCATGACGCCGAGAATGCCCAGCACGGTGAGAATGCCGGTGATCAACTGACTGAGCGTCTGCTGCAGGCTGGTGGAGACGTTGTCGATGTCGTTGGTGACGCGGCTCAGTGTCTCGCCGCGAGCGTGGTTGTCGAAGTACTTGAGCGGCAGGCGATGCACCTTCGCTTCGACGCTACCGCGCAGCAACAGGATTCGACGCTGCAGCGCGATGTTGAGGATGTATCCCTGCGCCCAGGCCAGCACCGCAGAGAGCACATACAGAACCAGGACCCACAGCAGCACGGTTCCCACTGCACCGAAGTCGATTCCGGCTCCGGGGGTCAGGTTCGTCCCGGACACCAGATCTGCGACGGAGTCGTTCCCCTCCGCCCGGAGCTGGTCGATGGCCTGATCTCGGGTCTGACCCGGATCGAGCTCGCGGCCGACGACGCCGTTGAAGATGAGGTCCGTCGCGTGTCCGAGGACGCTGGGTGCCGCGACGGTCAGCACGGTGCTGGCGATACCGAACAACAGCATCACCGACAGGAGCAGACGCTCGGGAGCGAGCAGGCCCACCAGACGCTTGAACGAACCTTTGAAGTTGCGGGCCTTGGTTCCCGGCTTCACAGTCTTGGAGACGGGGGCGATCTCTTCCTCTTCCGTCTTCTCCACCTGCGCGGTCACAGTGCACCCACTGCGTGCTGCGAGTCGACGATCTCGGCGTAGGTGGGGCAATCGGCCATCAATTGGTCGTGGGTACCCACACCTACCGGCTTTCCGTCGTCGAGTACGAGAATCTGATCGGCGTCGATGATGGTCGAGACGCGCTGCGCGACAACGATCATGCATGCATCTCTCGTCACTGCCTTCAGAGCCGCGCGCAGATTGGCGTCGGTGGTGAGGTCGAGTGCGGAGAACGAATCGTCGAACAGATAGATGCTGGGTTTGCGCACCAGAGCGCGGGCGATGGCGAGGCGTTGCCGCTGACCGCCGGAGACCGTCGTACCGCCCTGCGCGACGGGAGTGTCCAATCCCTCCGGCATGGCCCGAACGAAGTCGGCACCCTGGGCGATCTCGAGTGCCTCCCACAGTTCCGCGTCGGTGGCGTCGGACTTGCCGTAGCGCAGGTTGCTCGCGATGGTGCCCGAGAACAGGTACGGCTTCTGCGGGATCAGACCTATCTCGGAGCGCAACAGATCCAGATCGAGTTCGCGGATGTCGACGCCGCCGACGCGTACCTCACCGCCGGTGACGTCGATGAGTCGCGGAATCAGGTTGACGAGGGTGGACTTTCCCGAGCCGGTGCCGCCGATGATGGCGGTGACCTTGCCGGCCTCGGCTCTGAGGTTGACTCCGCACAGCACCGGATATTCGGCACCGGGGAAGGAGAATTCGGCGTTCACGAGCTCGACCGTTCCCGGCGAGGATGCGAAAGTCTTGGGCTTGTCCGGCAACACGACCGAGGATTCGGTGGCCAGTACCTCACTGATGCGATCGGCACACACCGACGCGCGGGGAACCATCATCGCGATGAAGGAGGCCATCATCACCGACATGAGAATGAGCATGATGTAGCTCAGAAGTGCTGTGAGAGAACCGATCTGCATCGTGCCGTCGTCGATCGCGTGGCCACCGAACCAGATGACGGCAACGCTGGTGACGTTGCTGATGAGCATGACCGTCGGGAACATCAGTGCCATGAGCCGTCCGACGCGCAGGGCGGTATCGGTGAGCGCGGCGTTGGCCGACCCGAAACGGTCGATCTCGAAATCCTCGCGAACGAAGGCTCGCACCACGCGAATTCCGGTGATCTGCTCGCGCAGGACACGATTGACGGCGTCGATACGCTTCTGCATCGAGCGGAACGCCGGGACCATCTTGACGATGATCAGGCCCATGGAGATCGCGAGCCCCGGCACCGCGATCATCAGGATCCACGACAACCCGAGATCCTCGCGCAGCGACATCACGATGCCGCCGACGCACATGATCGGTGCCATCACCACGATGGTGAACCCCATGACGATCACCAGCTGCACCTGCTGAACATCGTTGGTGTTGCGGGTGATCAGCGACGGCGCTCCGAACTGGCCGACCTCACGGGCGGAGAACGTGCCGACGCGATGCAGGATGGCACCGCGCAGGTCGCGTCCGACACCCATGGCCGCGCGCGCACCGATGAACACCGCGGCCACCGAGCTGATGATCTGCACTGCCGAGACCAGCAACATGACTCCGCCGGCCGAGAGGATGTAGCCGGTGTCGCCGGTGGTGACGCCCTTGTCGATGATGTCGGCATTGAGACTGGGCAGGAACAGGGCGGCCAGCGTGGCGACCAGTTGCAGCAGAATCAACGCGACGATCGGCATCTTGTACGGAGCCAGATACGTGCGCAGCAGGGGGATCAGCATGATGACCGAAGATTACTCGTACACATGGATAACAGTCTCTCCGTTCGAGTATTACGGGTAATCTTCGGCCTCAGCCGCGACGCAAGTACTACGCGCTCTTCTCCGGGGCCGTCTTCAGCTTGGCACCTTCGATGTCGACGTTGGGCAGGATCTTGTCCAGCCACTTCGGCAGCCACCAGGCCTTGTCGCCCATCAGCGCCATCACCGACGGGATCAGCACCATGCGCACGACGAAGGCGTCGAAGAACACGGCTGCGGCGAGCGCGAATCCGATGGACTTGATGAACGAGTCCGGCTCGGCGATGAAGGCGGCGAACACCGAAATCATGATGACTGCAGCCGAGGTGACCACGCGTGCGCCGTACTTGAAGCCGTTGACGACGGCGTCCTTGGCGGCGGCTCCGTGGACGAACTCCTCACGCATCCGCGAGACGAGGAACACCTGGTAGTCCATCGCCAGGCCGAACACCACACCGATGAGGAAGATCGGCATGAAGCTGACGATCGGCTGCGGGTTGGAGATCAGGCCGAGCCCGCCCTCTTGGAAGATGAACACCGTGGCACCGAACGTCGCGAGCACGCTGAGCAGGAAGCCGAGTGTCGCGGTCAGCGGCACCAGGATCGAGCGGAACACCAGCATCAGCAGCACGAACGCCAGGCCGACCACCACTGCCAGGTACGGGATCAAGGCGTCCTGCAGTCGTTCGGAGACGTCGAGTTCGAGCGCCGTCTGGCCGGTGACGCCGTACGAGACGCCGTCGCTGGCCTGCACGCCCAACAGCGAGCAGACCAAGGACCTGGTGGCCAATATCCGCAACGCCGAACCGTGTCTCTTATACACATCTCCG
>NZ_NOZF01000041.1:0-7341 GCF_002258565.1 Rhodococcus sp. 05-2254-6 | reverse complement strand
TACGGGATCAAGGCGTCCTGCAGTCGTTCGGAGACGTCGAGTTCGAGCGCCGTCTGGCCGGTGACGCCGTACGAGACGCCGTCGCTGGCCTGCACGCCCGGTTCGGCGTTGCGGATATTGGCCACCAGGTCCTTGGTCTGCTCGCTGTTGGGCGAGGAGGACGGGGTGACGAGGATCTGAGCGGTGTCACCGGCCGGGTTGACGGCGATGATCTGCGCGTTGGTGACGTCGGACTGACCGGTGATGGTCTCGACGACCTTGCCGAACGAGGCAGTCCGGTCGGCCTCGGCAACGCCGGATGCGTCGGCGATGACCAGCAACGGTCCGTTGCGTCCCGGCCCGAAGCCCTCGTCGACGATGTCGTAGGCCTGACGTGCGGGCGTCGACGGGTCGGCGGTGGCGGTGGACGGCAGTGCCAACGACAGTCCTGTGGTCGGGCCTGCGATGACGCCGAGGAGAACGATGCCGCCGATGAGACCCAGCGCGGGCCTCTTGACCAGGAACCGCGCCCAACGCAGTCCGTTGGTGGCCTTGGCGTTCGGGTCCTCGGGATCGGTGGTGTTGACGAACTTGACCTTGCCCGCGAAGGCCTTGCCCTTGTAGAGACCGAGCATTGCCGGCAGGAACGTCAGTGCGATCAGGACCGCGATGAACACCGCGAAACCGGCAGCCGCACCCATCTGGGACAGGAACGGAATGCCGACGACGCGCAGCGCGACGAGGGCGATGAGCACGGTCGCGCCGGCGAACACGACGGCCGAGCCCGCGGTTCCTACGGACCGTCCGACGGCTTCCTCGCGGTCGTCGGTGAGCGTCAACTCGTGTCGATAGCGGGCGAGGATGAACAGCGAATAGTCGATGGCGACGGCCAAGCCGATCATGATGGCGAGAACCGGTGTGAACGACGACAGGTCGGCGAAACCCGACGCCGTGGTGATCGCCAGACTCGAGATGCCGATGCCGACGATGGCCGTGATGAGCGGCAGGCTGGCGGCCGCGGCGGAGCCGAACATGATGAGCAGCACCACGGCGGCGACTGCGAGACCGACGAGTTCGGACGTTCCACCGGGCGAGACGTTCTCCTGCGCGACGGTACCGCCGAGCAGAACCGTCAGGCCGGCGTCACGGGCGGGCTGCGCGGCCTCGTCGAGCTGGGTGCGGATCTCATCGGTGACGTCGGCGAGTTCGACGTTGATCGGCACGGTGACCGTGCCGACGTTGCCGTTGGGGCTCAGCGGAGACGTGGCAGCGGCGTCGGCGGCCACCTGATCGGCCGGGGTGCCTGCTTCCGTTGCCGCTTCGGTGTACCGCTCGATGATCGACTGGTTGGCCGCGACCGGGTTGGCCAGTGCCGGAGCGCCTTCCGCAGGCTTGGCCGCGTCGATCTTCTCGATTTCGGCGATGCTGGCATCGATGGCCGAGGTGTACTGCGGGGTGTCCAGCGTCTGCCCGTCGGGTGCCTGGAACACGTACTCGGCACTGACCGCGGTGAGCGGATCCTCGGCGTTGCCGAAGCGCTCCTCCTGCAGGTCCAGTGCGGCCTGGGCGGGCGTACCCGGGATGGAGAACGAGTTGACCGTCGGGCCGGACAGCGTCGCTGCGCCCACCCCGGCGAGAACCAGAATCGCCAGCCACAGTCCGAGGACCATGCCCTTGCGTCGGTACGCGAATCTTCCGATTCGGTAGAGATAGGTGGCCACTGTCAAGCTCCTCGGTTGTGTTCGGACGAGTGGGGGTGGGGTTCGGGAGTGGAGCCTGCGGAACGACCCTTGGGCTCGGGTAGGCCCGCGCGGAGTTGGTCGAAGGCGTCCTCGATGAGCGCCCTCGGCGTCGATGCGCCTGCGGAGTCGGTGACCCAGATGTTCAGTGCTGCAGTGACGGCACCACCGACGGCCATCTGGAGCAGGTTGGGGTAGAGATCGGTGTCGATATCGGTGCCGGTTCGCTCGGCGATGGCTTCGCCGAGTTTGCGGGTCAGCGATTGGTGCATCTCGAGCTTGCGGGCCATCAGGGCGGGGTTGGCTTCGATCAGCCGCGCTGCCGCAAAAGTGTCGTCCAGATCCCGGCCGGGGTCCGCGACGAGGTCGATTGCGATGTGCCGCAACGAGTCCCAGATCGGTTCGGTCGCCGGCCTGGCGCGCAGGAGCTCGAACCATTCGAGGGCAGACACCTCGATGTGATGGAGAACTGCTTCTTCTTTGTTGGAGAAGTAGTTGTGGAACGTACGGGTGGAGACTCCCGCTTCGTGCGCGATGGCGTCGGCGGTGACCGCGTCGATGCCGTGCTCCTTGCCCAGACGCACGGCGGCCATGCCGAGTGCGTCGCGGGTTGCGGCCTTCTTCAGATCACGAAGGCCCGTCGGAGAAGTCACGACTACCAACCTACGGAACTTGCACTGTTCTGCAAGTTTGCAGTGATGTGCAATTTTGTCGATCGCGCCACACCGAAGATCGGATGTGACTCACATCATCGACGAGCCCATGCGGTCGGCTCGCTGATGAGTTCCCCCACGAAGTCCGGCAAGTCGTTCTCGACGATGTCCGCCAGCGAGACCGCCTCGAGCACCGCCCGCAGATTGGCGCGTACGGCGAGCCACACGCGGGTGAGCGGCTCGGCCGGACCGGAGTACTCCGCATCCTCGGGCCGCAGACCGCGCACCGACGCCAGCGGTCCCTCCACGGCCCTCATCACGTCGGCAACAGAAATGTCCGACGCCTCCCGCGCCAGCCAGTAGCCGCCGTCGGGTCCCCGTCTACTGCACACCAGATCTGCTCGACGCAGATCGGAGAGCACCGATTCGAGAAACTTGTGCGGAATTCCCTGCGCCAGGGCCAGCGCCTCGGCCTTCGCGGGCCGCTGCCCGCCGACCGCCGCGAGTTCGACGAGCGTCCGAACTGCGTAGTCCGCCTTGGCCGTGATGTGCACGCTCAATTCCTACCATTGCAATAGGGAATTAGCGAGCAGTTGCCGGAATGCCCCGACGCGTCAGGAACCGTCCGGTATCGCCACGACCACCTCGTTGCGACGCAGCGGCGGCAAGGTCCACGGAGGATCGTAGAACCAGGTCATCGGCTCACCGAGCATCTCGATGCCGTGTGCACGCAGCGCTTCGGTCAACGCGGCCATCTGCGGTTCGACGTCGTCCCGGCTGCGGCCACCGCTGAAACGCAGCACGGCCACCGTCTCCGCTGGGACCTCCACCAATGTCACCCGGTCGTCGTCGGGCGTGGGCAGCGTGTCCATCGTCCACTCGGCCGGCATGAAGAACCGGACGACCCAGCCGTCGCTGCCGGGCGTGCTCGACACGGGGGCAGTCATCGCGATCTTCTTCGAGCCTGCGGGCGACTGACTGACGGGAGCGGTCATGGCAACCTTCTGCTTGCCCCCGTTTCCACCGAATATGTACCGGGCCAGGCGACGGAAACCTTCTTGGCGTGCCTCGTCCTCATCGGCGTCGACCGTGGTCTGCGCCGCGATGCGTGGTGAGTAACGACGGATCTCCACCGCATCGGTCAGTCGACGGCTCGTGTGCGGCGGTTCCTCGGTACCGACCCGAATGCCGACGACACTCAACACGGACTCGCCCACCTGCCCGACCGTGGACGCGATTTTCTGCAACATGTCCGACTCCGCTCCCTCGACCGATGCGTGCGCCCTCCACGGTACGAGCCGTAGGAAAGTAGGACAGGCAGCATTACACTCAACCTCTCACTGTCACGCGGGAGGTTCGATGAGCGACTGGATCGGTTCGGCGTGGAATGCCCTGCCCGAACCGCTGCGCGACCCCGTCGCGCTGGCCATTCCCGCGTTCGCGCTGCTGCTGGCCATCGAGTGGATTGCCGCCGCGAAGCTAGAAGACGGGTCTCGCGGCAGCTACTCCGCCAGGGATGCGCGCGCCAGCCTGAGCATGGGCCTGGTGTCCATCGCGACCACCACGGCATGGAAGGCGCTCGCCCTCGTCGGCTACACCGCCATCTACGTCTACGTTGCGCCGTGGCATCTCCCGGCCGACGCCTGGTACACGTGGGTGATCCTGATCCTGGGCGTCGACCTGCTGTTCTACGGCTATCACCGCATCGCGCATCGGACCCGACTGATCTGGGCGACGCATCAGGCTCATCATTCGAGCGAGTACTTCAACTTCGCGGCGGCGCTGCGACAGAAATGGAACAACAGCGGCGAGGTCATCATGTGGCTACCGCTCCCACTGCTGGGAATGCCGCCGTGGATGGTGTTCGTCGGCTTCTCGATCAACCTCGTCTATCAATTCTGGGTCCACACCGAGCGCATCGACCGGTTGCCGCGGCCGTTCGAGTTCGTCTTCAACACGCCCTCGCACCATCGCGTCCATCACGGCCGCGATCCTCAGTATCTCGACAAGAACTACGGCGGCATCCTCATCGTCTGGGACCGACTGTTCGGCACCTACGCCGAGGAAGTCGAGCGCCCAAACTACGGCCTCACCAAGCCAGTGGACACGTTCAACATCTGGACCCTCCAGACACACGAATACCGCAACATCGCACGGGATGTCGCGGCATCGCGGTCATGGAAGGAACGCGTCGGATATCTCGTCGGGCCGCCGGGATGGACGCCTGCGGCCGCGAGAGAACGCGCTACTGCTGACTCAGATTGATCAGGAAGTCGACGGTTCCCGAGCCCTCCACGGTGACGAAGCCGAGCGACGGCGGTTCGATGCCGTAATCGGCCCACGTGGTCGGAATTGCGCCCGACGCGATGAGCGTGTCACCGGACTGCAGCACCTCCATCTGCACCGAAACCGGACGCGTCTGGTCCTTGAGCGTCAATGTGCCCTCGGCGGTGACGGTTTGGGTGGTGCCGTCCTTGGGCAGGGAGGACAGGTCGATCGGCGAGTCGATGTCGAACGTCGCCGTCGGGTAGGCGGCGGTGTCGAAGATGTTGCCGCGGAACTGACTGTCCCGACGATCGCTGTCGGTGGTGATCGAGTTGGTCATCACGACCACCTGTCCCTCGGTCAGGGTGTCGTCGGCGATGACGACGTTGCCCGAGACCTCGGTCGTCGACCCGACCACAGTGACATCGGACCCGTTGAGCAGTTCGTCGACGGTATAGCCCGCGGCGGTGGCGTTGGCAGCGTCACCTGGGGTGACGATCCACCGTCCATCGATGCTCTCGGTACTGGCGGCCTGCGCGCCCGAGGTGGACACCGATGCTGCCGGTGCGTCGTCTTCCTGGAGCGACGCATAGATCTTGGGGCCGAAGTACAGCCCGAGCGCCGCCACGACGACAACAACCACTCCGACGATCCACCATTTCTTGGTCATGACTGCCGATGGTAGTTGCAGCTTCAAGCCTATGGGGAGTGAGCGACCTGGTAACTCCCTGAGAGTTTTGTCCGTTTACCCCGTGAACGCGTGTCGGTACCGCCAGGCACAATGGAACGCATGGATCCGGTGGACGCACTTCGAGAGATCGGGTACTGGCTCGAGCGTTCCCGCTCGGACACCCACCGCGTCAAGGCCTACCGTCGGGCCGCCGATGTCGTCGAATCCCTCACGCCCGCACAGCGATCCGAGCACGAGAAGGCCGACAGCTGGTCCTCGCTCGCCGGTATCGGAGCCAAGACCTCGCTGATCATTCGTCAGGCACTGACCCAGGACGTCCCGGACTATCTCCGTGAGCAGCGAGATGCGGCAGAACCGATCGGCGACAACGAACTTCGCAGCGCATTGAAGGGCGATCTGCACACCCACTCCAACTGGTCCGACGGCGGCAGCCCCATCGAGGAAATGATGCGCACCGCCGCGCGGCTCGGCCACGAATACTGCGCTCTCACCGATCATTCCCCGCGTCTCAAGGTCGCCAACGGCCTCACCGCCGAGCGCCTGCGCGCACAGCTCGACGTCATTGCCGAGCTGAACGAGCGGCTCGCACCGTTCCGCATCCTCACCGGAATCGAAGTGGACATTCTCGACGACGGATCACTCGACCAGGACGAAGGCCTGCTCGCCGAGCTGGACGTGGTCGTGGCGAGCGTGCATTCCAACCTGCGTGCCGACTCCAAGACCATGACCAAGCGGATGGTCACCGCCATCGCGAACCCGCATGTCGACGTGCTCGGTCACTGCACCGGACGGCTCGTCGAGGGTGGCCGCGGCACCAGGCCCGAATCGACGTTCGACGCCCCCGTGGTGTTCGAGGGCTGCCGCCAGTTCGGCACCGCGGTGGAGATCAACGCCAGGCCCGAGCGCCAGGATCCTCCGGAGCGACTGATCGACATCGCCCTCGAGCGCGACTGCCTGTTCTCCATCGACACCGACGCGCACGCACCCGGACAGCTCGACTGGCAGGGCTACGGCTGCATCCGTGCCGAAGCGCGTGGCGTCCCCGCCGAGCGCGTGATCAACACTTGGCCGCTCGCCGAACTGCTCGAGTGGACGGCGCAGCGCGCGTGAATCGTCGCCATTTCCTCTCGGGTCTGCTGGCTGTCGCGTTGGTCGGCTGCAGTTCGGCCGACACCGACTCCTCACCGAGCACCGCCGAAACGTATTCGGCTGCGCTACAACCGGTATCGGGCCCGGCCGGGGATCCCGTCCGACTGAAATACGGATACGACTCGGACAACATCGGTGACCTGTACCTTCCCGACAACAACGCCAGCTCGCTCCCGGTGGTGGTGATGATTCACGGCGGCGGGTGGCAGGAAGACCTCGACCTGTCGTACTTCCAACAGATGTCGACGGCCATCGCCGACGAGGGCATCGCCGTGTGGAACGTCGAATACCGACGTGGCCCGAATAACTGGGCCAACACCCTCTCCGACGTCGACGACGCCACCGAGGCACTGGCAACCGTCGTACAGGACGCAGCCGACGGGCGACTCGATCTCGATCGCGTCCACGTCGCCGGACATTCGGCCGGTGGCCAACTCGCCGCATGGGTGGCCGCTCGACACCTCATGCCCGTCGACGCGCCTGGGGCCGAACCAAAGATCAGACCCCGCAGCGCCACCATCATGGCCGGCGTCTTCGACATGAAGAGAGCGGCCGACATCGGCGGCGACAAATTTGTGCCCGCCTTCCTCGGCGGCATGCCGGACGAAGTGCCCGGGCGCTACGAGATCGCCTCGCCCATCGAATACCTCCCGCTCGACGTGCCGCTGACCGCACTGCACGGTGACGCCGACCAAACCGTCTCGGTGAATCAGAGCCGGGTCTACGTCGACGCTGCCGTGAAGGCGGGCAGCACCGACCCCGAGCTCGTCGTTCTGCCCGGAGCCGGACACGGAGCGTTCCTCGACCCGAAGAATCGCGCCTGGTCGACGGCGCTGAGCACCATCACCGGACGTGCGCAGACCCT
>NZ_NOZF01000191.1:0-38567 GCF_002258565.1 Rhodococcus sp. 05-2254-6 | reverse complement strand
CGCGGCCGAGCTGTCCGACCCAGCCGCGATGCCGCTCGATCCTGCTCGCGCAGAAGCAAACTTCGACGGCCTCGAGAAGCGAGTCCGCGAAGCCCTCGGTCGACAAGGGCTCAATTTCACGTCGGTCCAGGTCGAACGTGAAATCGACATGCGGTACACGATGCAGTTGGCAGAGGTTGCCACCACCATTCCCGAGGGCTCGCTGGACTCCTCGAGCGTCGCACACGCCTCCGATCTCTTCGAGCAGCGCTACGCAGATCTATACGGGAAGGACAGCGGCTTCCGCGAAGCAGGCATTCAGGCGATCACCTATCGCGTCCGCGCAACCGGCGTCCTGCCGTTCTCGCCGACTCTTCCCGAGCTGAAGTCCGCCGACTCCGCCGACGCCTCGATCGCTCGCATCGGCACTCGAAAGGTCAACCTGGACGGCCGAATCGGCTATGTCGACACCGACATCTACGACTACAGCAAGCTCGCCGCCGGGCATGTGCTCGCCGGCCCCGCCATCGTCGAAGTCCCGACGACCACTGTCGTCGTCCCGCACGGCACCACCGGAACTGTCGACCGCCTCGGCAACCTAAACATCGTCGCCGGCTGAGACCACAGGAGAACCGAACATGACATCAGCGATTCCCGGGTCCGAGATCTTCTCGTCCCGTCCCGTCGACCCCGACGCCCTCGCCCGCGCGCTCCCACCGACGCTGCCGGTGCACACCGTCACCCAGCAGCAGATCGACGAACTCGACCCGCTGACCTACGAGGTCATCCGGCACCGACTCTGGTCGGTCACCGACGAGATGGGCGAGGCACTCAAACGAATGTCCGGCTCACCCATCGTCACCGACGCGAACGATTTCGACTTCGCGATCAGTGACGAACTGGGACAGGAGGTTCAGGTGGGCCTCTACAACACCATGCTGGTCGGAGCCGTTGACCTGGCGATCTACTGGACCTTGCAGCACCGCGCCACCAACCCGGGAATCGTGGAGGGAGACATGTTCCTCTGCAACGATCCATGGGTCGGCGGGGGACTACATCAGAGTGATGTCATCGTCTACCAACCCATCTTCCACGAGGGCAAGCTGTTCGCCTGGACCAGCGCGATCTGCCACGAACCCGATCTCGGTGGTTCCGGCCTCGGATCGTTCGATCCGTCGGCGAAAGATGTTTTCTCCGAATCGCTTCCGACTCCACCGGTCAAGGTGGTCCGCGACTACGAGCTACAACGCGACGTCGCAGACCTCTGGGTTCGACGCTCCCGCGTTCCCATGCTGGTCGGACTCGACCTGCGTGCCAAGATCGGGGCGAACACCGTCGGACGCAACCGCATGCTGGCCGTCATCGAGCAGTACGGTGCCGACACCGTCAAAGCCGTCATGAAGCGCATGATGACCGACGCCGAAGGGCGACTGCGCAGCAAGCTCTCCTCGCTCCCCGACGGGACCTGGAAGGCCACCGGCTACCAGGACCAGTCGCACACCGGTGACCGCGAGGTTCACAAGATCACCGTCGCGATGAGCAAGACCGACGACCATCTCACGTTCGACTTCACCGGCACCGACAAGCAGACGGGCGTCATCAACTGCACCTACGCTGGGATGCGCGGCGGCGTCATGCTCGCGTTGCTTCCGATCCTCGCGGGTGACATTCCCTGGTCCGCAGGCGGATTGATGCGTTGCTTCGACCTGGTGTCCGAGGAGGGCACCATCAACAACGCGAGCTTCCCGGCAGCGGTCAGCCGTGGTCCCATCGGACCCGCTTGGCTGACCGGAACCCTCATCGCGGAATGCCTGTCGCAGATGCTCGACCGATCGGTCGACCTCGGCAAGAGCGTGCAGGCCGCGTGCTGCGGTACCTGGGACACCGCGGTGATCGCAGGCCTCGACGAACGCGGGGACCAACCCGTTCCGTTCCTGAACATCATGATGGAACCGATGGCAGGCGGTTACGGCGCACGACCGACCGCCGACGGCATGGACACCGGCGGACTCTTCTGTATTCCGATGGGGCGCATCCCCGATACGGAAATGACCGAGTTCCTCTACCCGCTGCTCACACTGTGGCGTCGTGAGGAGCCCGACTCGGGTGGACCCGGTCGTCAACGCGGTGGCGTCAGTGCATCGCTCGCTGTGACGCCGTACGGCACCTCGCTCCCGATGGGCCTCGTCCTCGCCTCGGCGGGTAAAGCCGTGGCGCAGAACAACGGCCTGGCCGGCGGGTACCCCGGCAACACCGGACTCGAAATTCTGGCGCGCAGTACCGACGTCATCGAGCAGTTCGCAGCGGGAAAGATTCCCGGAGCCCTCGAAGATCTTGGCGGCGGAAAGGAATTCGGCGCGTGCTACGCCGAAAGCTATGTCGCTCCCGGTGAGGTGCTGTACATGCATTGGCAGGGAGGCGGCGGCTACGGAGATCCGTTGCATCGCGATCCGGCGGCTGTGGTCGTGGACCTACGCGAGGGCAAGGTCACCGCAGAGGGGGCGAACGTCGTTTACGGCGTGGTCATCGACGCGGGAAAGGTGGACGAGGCAGCAACTGCGCGACGACGTCGAGACATGATCGACGAACGGCGCACGCGTTCCACCCAGCACTCCGACGCTCCCACCATGGATCTCTCGCTGGCAAGACGTCTCGACGACAACCTGTCCGAGGTGACCGTCGGGGACGTTCGGGTCATCGCCTGCGCACAGTGCGGCCGGCTCCTCGGTGACGAGAAGTCGAGTGGTGTACTGGATCTGGCTCGCTACGAGGGGCCGTCCTCGGCGGCGGGGCCGCAGGTGACATCGGATCCCTCCATCTACGTCGACACACCCATCGTGTTCCGTCAGCTGTGCTGCCCGGGATGCTGGACTGCCGTGTACTCGGGAATCGTTCCTGCCGATCATCCCGATCATTCGTTGGAGATCTCTCGACTACTTCCTGCGGTGGCCGAACGATGACGGTGACCACGGAGACGACCCACTCGGACTGGGACGGCAGGCTGGTGGGATACCCGGAGGATCGCGCGCAGGGCTACCGCCGGAGTGGTTCGTGGAGCTCACTTCCCACGAGTCGCCGGTTCCACGACATCGCACTTCGGTATCCCGACAGGCTCGCGATCATCAGCGCCGAGGGCTCGATGACGTTCGCCGAACTCGATCGTCGTACCGATGCCATCGCCGCCGGATTGATTCGACAGGGACTGGTGCGCCTGGACCCTGTGCTGTTCCAGATGACGAACCGGCTCGAGACGGTGCTGGCCTGGTACGGCTGCATCAAGGCCGGACTGGTTCCGGTCGCCACACTGGCCGCGCACCGAATGCACGAGATCGCGCACATCGGTGCCGCGGTGGGCGCGGTCGCGCACGTGGTCGAAGCCGGTCTGCCGTCGTTCGACCTGGTCTCGTTCGCCCACGAACACGCCGCAGGGAGCGAGACCGTTCGCCACGTGGTGACGGTCGGGGCGAACGAAGGTGACGGACTGCGGTTGGAGGACATCGGCCGCGACATCGACCCCGACGAGGCCCGAGCTCTCGTCGAAGCCATCGAGGCCGAGACGGCTCCCGAGGATGTGGTTGCGTTCCAATTGTCCGGCGGCACAACGGGAGTACCCAAGGTCATTCCGCGGATCCATGCCGAATACTGGAACAACGCACTCATGTATGCGCAGCGGCTGCAGTGGACGTCGGACAGCCGCGTCGCCCATCTGATACCCATCGTGCACAACGCAGGCATTGCCTGCGGTCTGCACGCCTCGCATTCGGTGGGCGCGTGTCTCGTGCTCTCCACCGCCGATGTCGGATCGGCGTTGGACCTCATGGAGCGTGCGGAGGCCACCGAGGTGTTGATCGGCCACGGTCATTACCAGGCCGTACTGAGTCCCGAGTTCGATCGGGTGCGTGGGCGTCTGCGGCACGTGATCCTGTCCGGGGCCAAAGTGTCACCGGCGCTGATGGACCGCGTCGACGACGGCGGAGACCATTGGGCGGGTCAGCTGTTCGGGATGTCCGAGGGGCTGCTCACCGTCACCCCGGTAGCCGCCCCTCGCCACGCTCGAATCACCACCGTCGGCACTCCTGTCTGCGCCGAGGACGAGGTGCGCATCCTCGATCCCGGCACGGAGATCGAGCTGTCCGACGGGGAAGTCGGCGAATTGTGTTGCCGTGGCCCGTACACGATCACCGGGTATTTCGGGGCCCCCGAGCACAATCGGACTGCCTTCACCTCGGACGGCTTCTACCGGACCGGCGATCTGGCGTCGATCTCCGTCGTAGAAGGCGAGCGGTACATCACGATCGAGGGGCGCATCAAGGACCTCATCAACCGCGGCGGCGAGAAGATCAATGCCGAGGAGGTCGAACTGCTCCTCCTCGACCATCCGGCCATCGTGGGCGCGGCCGTCGTCGCGATGCCCGACCCTCGACTCGGCGAGAAGACGTGCGCGTATCTCGTCACCGACGGGGACCCGTTGACGATGGCCGACGTGCAGGAGCATCTCGCGGGTCTCGGTGTGGCCAAGTTCAAATGGCCGGAGCGCCTCGAATGGCTCGACGCGCTTCCTCGAACCAACGTCAACAAGATCGACAAGAAGCGTTTGCGGCTGGACATCGCCGCGAAGCTCGAGAGGCAACCATGAAACTCGACCGCGTCGCAGTCATCGGCGGGGGCCCCGGCGGCCTCTACGCCGCACGGCTGCTGAAACTGTCCAATCCCAAGGCGGAGATCACCGTCTACGAACAGAGTTCACCGGACACCACGTTCGGGTTCGGAGTCGGCCTCGCCTCACGGACACAGCGGAATCTCCGTCAGGCCGACGCTGCGTCACTCGATGCGATTGTGGCTCAGGCGTACTCACACGAGATGTCGATGCAGGTAGGGAACAGAACGGCCCGCTTGGCTCACGGTGATCTTCTCGCGATAGCGCGGACGTCTCTGCTGTCCGTATTGCAGGAACAAGCGCGCGATGCAGGAGTTCGGCTGGAGTTCGGCGAACGCCGCGAACCCGCCGACCTCGATGTGGACCTCGTGATCGCCTCGGACGGAATCAACAGCGCGACCCGTACGGCCGACGGTCGATTCGGTGCCGACATCACCACCGGAACAGGCCTCTACCTTTGGTGTGGAACGGATTTCGCACTAGAGAGCGCCATATTCGTACCCGTCACCACCGAGCACGGCACGTTCGTTGCCCACGCGTATCCCTATGCGCCGGATCGCAGTACGTTCCTGATCGAGACGGATCTCGATACCTGGCACCGGGCGGGCTTCGACGTCACAACTACTGCCACGGGCGCAGCCCACAGCGACGAGGCATCGTTGCGCTATCTCGAGAAAGCGTTCTCCGTCACTCTTCAGGATCACAGCCTCATCGGAAACCGGACCCGGTGGATGCAGTTCCGAACGGTCAAGTGTCGAAAGTGGTCGGTGGACAACATAGTTCTTCTCGGAGACGCCGCGCACACTGCGCACTATTCGATCGGATCGGGAACGAAGCTGGCGATGGAGGACGCCATCGCCCTCGATGCGGCACTGGCGTCGGCTGCGACCGTCGGCGATGCCCTCACCGAGTACGAACGGGTGCGTCGCCCCGCGGTCGAACACCTTCAGCAGATTGCCGTGCGAAGTGAACAGTGGTGGGAGTCCTTTCCGCAGCGCATGGATCTGCCCGTGGACCAACTGATGGTGGCGTACATGACGCGCGCCGGAAAGGTCGGTCTCGAGCGATTCCTCGAATCTGCTCCCGAGGTGGCGTGGAAGGGAATCGCGAGCTACGCGCGGGTTCCCGCGGACTCGGAGGTTCCTGCCGATGTGTCCCGCTGGATCCTCTCGCGGCGCATCGAACACGGTGGGCGGTCGTTTTCCGATCGATTCGCCCCGCCCGATCTGCGCGAAGACCCGACGACGACGGTGGTCTCCGTCGACGTCGAATCTGCGTGGAACGAGAAGGCGACGGCCATCGTCGACGAGTCCAGGGCAAGTTCCACGGTGTGGTTGACGGGGTCCGGCGAGCGTGATCACGTCCTGACCCGACTCGATGTCGCGGAGCGAATGATGCGCAGCACCGGTGCGCTCGTCGTCGTCGACGTGCCGGAGGAGTGTTTGTCCGATGCGGTGGCAGGTCTGGTCAGTGCGCGTACCCACCTCGTGTTTGTCGGTTCTCGACGACGGTGACGGTTATTCTTCGGTCATGACACGCGAGGACTCACCACGAGGATCGGCGCGCAATCCGCGTCGGGAGCTGGTCGAGAAGCAAATTCTCGACCAGGCCACGCGATTGTTCGCCGAGAAGGGTTTTGCCAGCACCACACTGCAGGACATCGCGGACGCGACCGGTCTGACCCGCCCGGCGCTGTATCACTATGTCGCGAACAAGGACGAGCTACTCTCGCGCCTGATCAGCGAGAGCACCGAGACCCCGGCCGCAGTTCTGCACGAGATCAATGCGCGATCCGATCTCGGCCCTACCGAGAAGCTACGCAAGATGGCCACCGCGATCGCCCTGAACCAGGCCGAAACCGCCGACCGCTTCAAGCTCATCATCAGGTCGGAAGCCGATCTGCCCGAGGAGATTTCGCGGACGTACCAGCAGAGTCGCAGGCACGTGCTCAAGGAGTTCGTGACGGTCGTCGAAAATGGCGTCAGGGCAGGGGAATTCAGGCCTGTCGACCCGCGCACAGCAGCACTCGGCATCATCGGCATGCTCAACTGGGTCGCCTGGTGGCATCAGAGCGGTGACCCGGACGCCGATCGGAGTGTGGCCACTCAACTCGCCGACATGGCATTGCGGACCGTCGTCCAGGACAGCGGAACGCCTCTCGTACCCGAGGGGCCCGAACGTGCGATCTCGATGCTCCGCGAGGATCTCGATTACCTCGAACGCATCCTGGCTCGGGATCGATCGGAATCGTGATCGACGGACTCGCGCCGGAGCCTTGCTCACCCAGCGCCCGGTAACCCCAGGAACGACAGCAGACGCGTGAGAAGTTCGCCTCGCCACGCACGCGATGACCAGGTGTGGTCGGCACCGGTGACCTCGGTGAATGTCGCGTGTGGCAACAACTCTGCGTAACGGCGTCCGTACTCGAGCGGCACGATCCGGTCTGCCGTGCCGTGGACGATGTCGACGGGACCGTCGTATCCGGCCGCAGCCTCGTACACATCGAGGCCATTGCGGATGTCGTCGAAAAATGCCAGTCCGAGCCACATGCCGCCGAAGTCGAAGCCGCCGTTCTGTGCGACGGAATCGATGGGCTGGCCCTGGATCTCGTGCTTGACGGTGATGTCGTCGACGACAACGCCTGCAGGTGACCACAAGGTGAGACTGGCGACACCGTCGGACAAGAGCGTGGCCGCCATTGCCGCTTCCACTGCGCCGAGGCTGTGGGCGAGAACATGCACCGGTGCAGATCGATCGGCAGCGAACTCCCGGATCATGGTCGACACCTGCTCGACCTCGTCGCGCAGGGTGATGTCCTCGAACTCTCCGTCGCTGACGCCGTGGCCGAGTCGGTCGTACGCGCGGACGACTGCTCCCGCTTCGACGAGGCGTCGAGCGATCTGCACGAAGAGACGCTGTGGTCCGATGCTCGAGTCGCTGAAGCCGTGCACGATCAGAACGGACGGCGCTGTTCTGTCGGAGTTCGTGGGTCGATACTCGTGGCCGCGGATCACCTGCCCACGGTGGGGGAGCGTGAGCGTGGCCACGCCGGGGTTATGGATGTTCATCTCAGTTGCTCCGGTCGGCGAAGCCTGCCGGTAAGTCAGCGGGTGCTGTGTCGATGACGGTGTCGTCGTCGGTACCGACGTACTCGAACAAGGTGATGTGCGCGAACTCCGGCACGACGTAGATCGGATAGGTGGGGCCCTGATCGCGGAACTGACGCATCTCGTCGAGGTGGTCGTTCTGAAACAGGACGGTTTTGGACCCGTCGAGTTCCACCCAGTGAGGGAAGAAGATGGTGCCGTGCAGTACGCGGTCCTCTGGAACGACGTTGACGACGACGCTCGTGCCGGTGGGCTCGTTCCACGAGATCTTGTACACGCCGCGGCCGAGTCCGACGAGATCGACTTGTTGTCCCTTGACCCACCGGCCGCCGACCATTCCGGTGTGGATCCGGTAGTCGATGGTGGTGGCGTTCTTGACGTACATCTCGTACTGCCACCCGTTGGCGTAGGTGTAGATGAACCGATGGCCGAGGATCGAGTCCAGGGCTTGTTCGGGAGTGGGGTCGGCAACGCTGGTGTGAATGCTCATGATTCCATGATCACCCAGAAATGCGTTTGTTGCAAACCTAAATTCAGACTGAGTAGTCTGGCGCGGTGGACGATTCCGACAGCGCACCCGGTCTCGCCGATATTGCCCGCCATCTCAGCGAGGAGATTGGCCCCTTCCGGCGCGTGCTGCTCAACGCCTCCCGCTCGCGCGCGGGGCTCAAAGCCCTGCCCGACGCACAGATCGAGATCCTGCGGCGACTCTTTCCGGACAAGTGGGAGGGCCCCACAGTGCTCGGACGTCAGCTGGGGTTGGCTCGCCCAACGATCAGCAACCTCGTCCGAACGATGGAATCGGACGGGCTCGTCGTTCGCCGACCCGACGACTCGGATGCTCGAAGCATGCGCGTCGGCCTCACCGATCTTGCCCGAGAGCAATTGCGCATCTACGACATTGCGGCAGAGGGGCTTCTCGTGAATATCCTCGACGACCTGACGCCGGCCGAGCAACGCACCCTTCGTGACGCCACTGCGTTGCTCGGCCGAATCCGTGAGGCGCTCGAACACGGCGACGACCTGCAGCGGCGACAGAGTTCGTGACGGCTCGGCGCGCAATTCGCCTCGATACTTCACTGCGTGTGCACGTCTGAATCGGTCGTCCTGTTCTCGCGTCCACGGAACGTAAATCGACAACGATTCAAGTAATTCGGCCACATGTGCACTGGGTGTCATATAGCGTCGAATCGTGTCCTTCACATCGGACATCCTGCCGCGGACGTATCCGGCCAATCGTCGAAGCGTTCTGCGCTCGTACCGTTTTCATCCGACGATCAAGGAAGTTCGATCATGGGAAAGCTCGACGGGAAAGTAGCCTTCATCACCGGTGCAGCACGTGGACAAGGGCGTAGCCATGCGCTTCGTCTCGCGCAAGAAGGTGCCGACATCATCGCGGTCGACATCTGCGCACAGATCGATACGGTCGCCTATCCGATGGCCACATCGGAAGATCTCGCACAGACCGTGAAAGAAGTCGAGGCGCTCGATCGGCGCATCGTCGCCAAGGAAGCCGATGTCCGCGATTACGACGCGATGAAAGCGGCAGTGGACTCGGCGGTAGCCGAACTCGGACCCATCGACATCATTCTGGCGAATGCCGGAATAGCACCCCAGGGTGCCGAAAACCCCGACGAAGTGAAGACCTTCCGCGATGTGGTGGAGGTCAATCTCTTCGGTGTGTGGAACACCGTTCAGGCCGGGGTTCCGAGCATGATCGCCAAGGGCCAGGGCGGGTCGATCGTGTTGACCAGCTCGACTCAGGGCCTGTCCGGTGCGGGCGGTAACGGGTCCGGTGCCGGAGACGGCTACGCGGCCAGTAAGCACGCGGTCGTGGGGTTGATGCGCACGTTCACCAATTGGCTTGCGCAGTACTCCATACGCGTCAACACCGTGCACCCGACCGGGGTGAACACGCCGATGGTCGTCAACGACGTCATGCAGAAGTTCCTCACCGAAAACCCCGACGCCACAGCCATGCTCGGCAATTTGCTTCCGGTGCCGATGCTCGAAGCGATCGATATAAGCAACGCCATCGCGTGGCTGGTGTCCGACGATGCGCGGTACGTCACCGGCGTCACCTTGCCCGTCGACGCCGGCTTCCTGGCCAAGTAGGAGACGGACATGGGCAAGCTGGAAGGCAAAGTCGCATTCATCACCGGGGCCGCTCGCAGTCAGGGGCGGAGTCACGCCATACGTCTCGCGCAGGAGGGCGCGGACATCATCGCAGTCGACCTGTGCGGACCGGTCGACACCATCGAAATGTATCCGCCGTCGACCGAAGCGGACCTCGCCGAAACGGTGAAGCAGGTCGAAGCGCTCGACAGGCGAATCGTCGCCACCAAGGCCGACGTGCGTGATTCTGCCGCGCTGAGAAAGGCCGTCGACGACGGCGTCGCCGAACTCGGACGCCTCGACATCGTGCTGGGCAATGCGGGAGTGTTCGAGATTGCGCCTGCCCTCGATATCACCGACGACGCATGGCAGAACATGATCGACGTCAACCTCACGGGCGTCTGGAACACGTGCAAAGTTGCTCTGCCGCATCTGATCGCCGGCGGTCGCGGTGGTTCCATCGTGCTGACGAGTTCGACGGCGGGCCTCAAGGGCACACCGAACACGGTGCACTACACCGCGACCAAGCACGGCGTCGTCGGCATCATGCGCACTCTCGCAAACGAATTCGGACAGCACAGTATTCGCGTCAACACCGTTCATCCGACCGGTGTGGACACCGTCATGATTCAGAATCCCAAGACGTGGGGGTTGTTCGCTCCCGACGATCCGAACCCGTCGCGAGAGAAGTCGGCACCGATCTTCCAGACCACGAACACGCTGCCGGTGCCGTGGATCGAGGCAATCGACATCTCCAACGCGATAGCGTTCCTGGTCTCCGACGATGCGCGATACATCACGGGTGCAACGCTTCCTGTCGATGCGGGGTACACGGTCAAATGACTGCTACCGCGTCGATCGGTGAGGTGCGCCGGCGGATTGCTGCGCACCTCGTGGGTCGAGACCGTGAACTCGACCTCCTGTTGGCAGCGGTCGCGGCCGGGCGGGACCTGCTCCTCGAGGGCCCGCCCGGCACCAGCAAGAGCACGCTGCTCGGCGCGATCACATCCGAGTGGTCCATTCCGCTGTTCTTCGTCGAGGGCAACGCCGATCTGACACCGGCCCGAATTGTCGGTCACCACAACCCGGCTCGGGTTCTTCGCGAGGACTACAGCGAGGACAACTTCGTAGCGGGACCGCTGATCGACGCGATGCGCACCGGCGGTTTCCTCTACATCGAAGAGTTCAATCGCGCACCCGAGGACACCCTGAACACGCTTCTCACCGCGATGGCAGAACGACGCATCGTGGTCCCGCGCGTCGGCACTGTGCACGCGTTACCGACGTTCCGCCTCGTGGCATCGATGAATCCCTACGACAACGTCGGTACGACGCGCCTGTCGACGAGCGTCCACGACCGTCTGTGTCGTCTGGCCATCGGTTACCAGGATGCCGAAGCGGAACGCGGCATCGTGGGTCTCCGTAGCGAATCCGACTCCGCTCGACTGATCGCCGACGCCGTAGCCGTCACCCGGATGACGCGTGAGCACGAGGACATCACCCAGGGCAGTAGTGTGCGCGGGGCAATCGATCTGACCCTCGTCGCTCAACAATTGGCAGATCTGCGGGAGGTGGCGATTCCGCTCGCCACCGACATCGATCCACCGAGAGGCCTGCCCGAGGACTACCAGCAGGTGATGCTCGACGCGATGTACGTTGCCCTGTCCGGGCGCATTCACATCGACGAGACATCCGACGCACCAGCAGAAATGGTCTTGCACACGATATGGCAGGACCATTTCGTGCTGCGTCCCGCTGCGGCGGCACCTGGTTGAAGAGCCGTCGAGGCCGAATCTCCGATCACACGGCCGGGGACCCGTAAGCCGGCAGGAACTCTGAAGCCGTTGCGCCGCAAACCGAAACAGCTGACGGAGTCACCGTCGCTGTTTCGTCCCGGCGGCGGAAGCGGTGCGGTACTGATCGCTCAGGGCCGCAGCAAGCCGGGTAAGGCTGCCGGCGAGAACAATCCGTCGGCACCCGGATTCACCGAGGAGTCGGCCGAAGTGATTCCTTTGACCGACGCGACCGAAAGCGAGTCGACTGCCGACGCCGCGACTCGGGCCCGCGCCCGAAAGATCGCGGCTCGTCTTGCAGTTCGGCGGCCACGCATCGACACACGCGCACGGCGTGGCGTCGGGGAGTTGACGTCTCTGCGCTATCGAGGCGGCAGTGACGAGATCGACCTGGACCGCATGCTCGATGTGTTTGCGGCCAATCCGATACCGGAGGACGATGACATCGTCGTCCGAGAACGCTTGCACACCAAGCGATCCATCGTCCTGGTGGTCGACATCTCCGGGTCGATGAAGGGCGAACGGGTGCGGACTGCGGCCGCGACCGTCGGCGCTCTGGCCGGTGAGATGAACCGAGACAACCTCGCGGTCGTCGCGTTCTGGTCCGACGCGGCCGTACTCACTCGATTCGGCGACTCGCGGACCCCATTGAATATTCTCGACACCGTTCTCCGCATTCCGGCGCGGGGATTGACCAACGTGCAGTTCGCGCTCCAGACCGCGGCCGGGCTACTGAGTACGGCGTCGGCTCCCGACCCACGGGTTCTTCTGCTCTCGGACTGCGTCCACAACGCCGGTCCCGATCCACGCTCGACCGCAGCCAGGATCGCGCGCCTGGACGTACTGCTGGACACGTCGGGTGAACATGACGTCGACCTCGGACGGGATCTCGCGCGAACAGGGCACGGTCGTATACGGACCATCAAGACCTACCGCGACGTCGCACCGGCACTGAGTTCACTGTTCGGAGACTGACGTGTGAAAGTCGTGATTCACGTGTTCGTCTGCGACATCGGCATCAGGCACCTCTCGGGTCAGGAGTCGGACGTCACGTACGCAGGTCTTTTCGCATGATGACTCGCGGGATTCCGCCCGATACCGATGTCGTCTCGGCGGCGAACTCGAAGCCTGCCGAATCGAACAGTCCGCGGGTGCCGACGTAGGCCATCGTCAGATCGACCTTCGCACCCTTGTTGTCCACCGGATAGCCCTCGATGGCCGGAGCACCGTGATCGGCCGCGAAACGAACGGCACCGTCCAAGAGCACGTGCGCTATCCCGCGCTTGCGGTGTCCGGCCTTGACGCGGAAGCACCAGGCCGTCCAGACCGGTAAGTCGTCGACGTGCGGAATCTTGTTCGAGCGCGCGAACGGCAGCTCCGCGCGTGGTGCCACCGCAGCCCAACCGACCACCTCGTCCCCGTCGTAGGCCAGCACACCCGGTGCGACTTTTCGACGGGTCAGCTTCTCGACGTATGCGGCGCGTTCCGGGCCGACGAGTGCTCTGTTGGTCGCGGAATCGATTCGATGACTCAGACACCAACAGACCGAGGACGTCGGGTTCTTCGGGCCGAGAATCGTCCGCAGATCTGCGAACGACGTGGCAGGCCGTACCGAGAAGCTCACCCGCCGACCATACCGAGGATCGGTGTCCAATTACCGGTTCGGCAGGCGGTGATTTCGAGGCGGTACGGTCGAGACGTGAACACTTCGACCGTCGCTGCCGGTGCACTGTGAGCATCTCTTCGAGCGACCGTGCATTTCTGGCCCGTGCTGTGGATCTTGCTGCAGAGGCGGCGCGAACGGGCAACGATCCGTTCGGCTCTATTCTGGTGTCGGACAGTGGCCAGTTGCTGGCCGAGGACAGGAACCGGGTCGGCGACCGAGACGATCCCACCCAGCATCCCGAGATCGCACTGTCTCGGTGGGCTGCGACCAACCTGGACGCCGATCAGCGTCGATCCTCTACGGTCTACACCTCCGGTGAGCACTGTGTGATGTGCTCTGCGAGCCACGGCATAGTCGGACTCGGCCGCATCGTCTACGCCACGTCGACTGCTCAATTGCTCACGTGGCTCGAAGAATTCGGTGCTGCACCCCTCGCGATCACGCCGTCGCCCATCCAGCAGATCGTGCCCGGCATCGCGGTGGACGGACCGGTCGCCGAGTTCAGCGAGGCCGTTCGCGAACTGCACAGGCAACGCCACGCTTCTGCGCAGTAGTGGGGCAGTGATGGTGCAGGCGGACATCGAAGTGGGAGCAGGGCACCGTACGAGAGCGATGACGACTGCGCTCGCGGTGACCGGCATCGCCGGCGTCGTACTCGCGTGGCTCGAGTTCGTCCTCATCCGTCAGCAGCTCGCGGTGGGGTTGTGGGTCATCGCCGTGGCAGTCGTCGCGACATGTCTCGTCTCGTCCGATGCCGGAAAGCATGTAAGCGTGGGGACTTCGCTCGGGTCCGTCACCGTCGTGACTCAGGTGGCATGGCTGGTGACGGATATCCACGCACTGTGGGTCACGGCCTTGGCTGCGTCGATGGCGCTCGGCTTCTATCTGCTCGCGTCGGCACGGGCAGGCCGTTCGAAGGCCTCCGCTCGTGGGGTGGCCACCGCCGTCCCGGCGGGCTTCGCTGCAGCGATTGCATTGGTGATTTCCGTCGTGGTCGTCGGCACGGCGGCCAGTCCGGCACCACTGATTCGATCGCTGCATGCGTTGGGGCAGAGCAATTCCTTCGAGCCCGACGCGCGGACGGCCACGGCGGTGGTCGACGGTGCACGCCTCACCAACGACATCGAATACGGTTCGACGCTTCCGAATTCGTTTCTCGACATCTACATCGCCGACGACGATCCGTCGGTCAGCCGGCCCACATACATCGTGATTCACGGTGGTGGCTGGATTGTCGGAGACAAAACGGACGGTGCGCCCAGCGGCAATTCCGGTGGCGCGTCGTGGGCCGGCCCCATGCTCGACGCCGGCTACAACGTGGTGTCGGTGAACTACGCGTTCGCGCCGAGCTACCGATTTCCCACGCAGACAATCCAACTGGGCCAGGCCGTGCAGTTTCTGGAAACGAACGCGGACGGGTACGGACTCGACATGAGTCGCGTCGTCCTCGCCGGAACCAGTGCGGGTGGGCACATCGCGGGCAGCTACGCTGCCGTGCAGACCAATTCCGATCACGCGCGGGCGCTGGGTATCGAGCCCACCATCGACCGAAATGCGCTGAAGGCACTGGTATTCGAGAGTGCTGCCCTCGATGTCGCTAGAGCGGGCGCACCGCAATCACCGAGCCCGTCGAACGGATTCTTCTTCGATATCGCCGCCCGAAGCTACCTCGACACCACCGACCGAGCGTTGCTGGAGCAGGCGAACGTCATCGACAATGTCACGGCCGACTTTCCTCCGAGTTTCATCTCCGACGGCAACACCGGTACCTTCCCCGACCAGGCAGCCGAACTGAGCGCTGCGCTGGATCGAGTGGGCGTCGCCAACCGCCTGAACCTGTACAGCAAGAACGAGGCGAGACTGGACCATTCGTTCATGTCGGTGGATTCGGAATGGACCGACGACTACACCCGACTCAAGATCGAGTTCCTCGGCGATATCGTCTGAGCTGCTGCTCCTCAGCTCGGTCCGAAACGCTCCGTTCGGATGTTCGCTGCCGAGTGGCCCCGCTGCACCAGCATGTCGGCCACTGTGTCCACGAAACTCGTGGGGCCACAGATGTAGCAACGCGGCTCGAACTCCGCCGGCCATCCGTGTGCGTCGAGGTCCTCGACCGTGATGCGGCCGAGGGGCCGTGCGTTGCCGGCAGGAGCACGCCGCGTGTGGATCATGGTGACGTCCACACCGGCCGGTGGACGAGCCCATTCGTCCGCGAAGTAGACCTCCGTGGGTTCGCGCACGGAGTACAACACCCGGAACGGCACCCGACCGCCGTCCGCGGACGCCTGCGCACGAACCATCGCGCGGAGCGGGACGATGCCGGAACCGCCGCCCACCAACAGGATCGGCGGAGACGGCGTCTCGGAGGGCCGGGACGGCCGCCAGACGAACCATCGACCCACCGGCCCGCGGATTTCGATGCGATCGCCGACCTCGACGGCCTCGACCAGGTAAGGAGACACCTCACCGTCGGCGACGTTCTGCACAGTGATCTCGATGCGCGACGTGCCGTCGGGTGCCGACGCCAAGGAGTAGCTTCGCTGTGCGCTGTAGCCGTCCTCGGCGGTGAGCTTGACGTCCACATGCTGTCCGGCGAGATGGCCGGGCCATCCGTCGACGTCGAGAACGAGGGTGGACGCGGTGGGTGTCTCACGCCGCACGGTCGCCGCCGTGGCAACGAGCCAAGGTTTTGCCCCGGCTGCCGATGTCACGTCAGTCGCCCTGGTATCGCTGCTCGCGCCACGGATCTCCGTAGTCGTGGTATCCACCGCGTTCCCAGAAGCCTTGCTCGTTCTCCGCGGTGAGCTCGATGCTCGAGATCCACTTCGCCGATTTCCAGAAGTACAGATGTGGAACGAGAAGCCGTGCGGGACCACCGTGTTCGCGAGTCAGGGGAGCGCCGTCGAACTCGGTGACCAGCCAGGCCTTCCCATCCCTGAGATCTTCGAGGGGAAGATTGGTCGTGTAGCCGTCGAAGCCGTGCACCACGACGTAGCCGGCATCGGTATCGAGACCGTCCAGTAGAACGTCCAGGCTCACGCCCTTCCAGGTGGTGTCGAGCTTGGACCACTTGGTGACGCAGTGGATGTCGACGGTCGGAGTCTCGTGCGGGAGAGCCGCGAATTCGTCCCAGGTCCAGCTGCGAGTCTCGCCGCGTTCGGTGGTGACCGAGAACGACCATTGGTCGGTCGCGACCACGGGCGCAGGCCCGATCGCGAGGACGGGAAAATCCTTGGTCAGATACTGACCGGGGGGAGTACGCCCGTCGTCGCCGCGTCGGCGGCCCACGAAGCCCTTCGAGATCAATGCCATGGTGACGAATTGTCCTCCCGCGGTCGGGAGTCTGACAAGTCGGACGAGGCGATGATGTCGATGTCAGTAGACAGGCCCGCTGAAGGCACCGATGTAGCTGGCGGGACGCGTCGCACCGTCTTGACGCTGTACACCGACCGATGCGGGGAAGGGAAGTGTCATCACTGTCGTGTCACCGGGCGCGGTGGTGAGAAATGCAGACGGGATCCACGCTCTCTCGTCGTTCTTGTTCACCGTGCCGAGAGTCAGTTCGGCAACTGCGGCCGCCCCGGGTTCGAGGGTGATGGTGGTCGACGGCGTGATCTCACTACGCGCCAGGTCGTAGTCCGGTCCCAACCCGTCGACGTCGGGTCCTTGCAGCGTTGCTCCGGGAAATCCTGTGACATTGCACGGTACGGATCCGGAGTTGGTGTAGCGCAACGGAACCGTTGTCTGGACATCGCTCGGCGTGATGTCTCCGAGGGCGGGGGTGATGTCTGCAGCGGTGCACGCCGGGACGGCGGCCCCGCCTGCACCGTCGCCGCCGCCGGTTGCGGTCCCATCCGATTGCGCTCCGTCGGAGTCAGCGCCACCCGCCGGGTCCGTACCGGAGACTTCTCCTGGAACAGGCTGTGGCGCAGCCGATGTCGACGCGGAAGTTGCGGTGTCGGCTGGTGCCGTTTCCGCCGTGGTACATCCAGTCAGTGCGATCAGACCGACTATTCCGAACGCCGAAAACGTTCCGATTCTGTTCACTGTTGTCTCCTGCTCGTCCGCACTGCTCAGGGAATCTGGACTGTGCCCGTGGCTCGGTCGGTGGTGTGGGGCCCGTTGGTGGTCAGCGTGTATTCGACGGCACCGTGTCCGGAGAAGGTTCTCAGCCCGTAGTTCACCAGTCCGCTGGTGACCGGGATGTCGTCCGAACCCGTTCTGTCGGTGGCCAGTTCCTTCCAGCTGAGTGTGGCGGTGAGGTTGCACGGGCCGATGCCGAGGTACTGAACGTCCGGTCCGACGACCACGTATGAGTTCGATTCCGCGCCGGGTCGAATCGATACGTCGATCTTGGCTGCGCAGAACCCCGACTGAGGCAGGCTGTAGGTCTCGAGTGTCAACGGTGAGGAAACTGTATCGGCCGATGCGGTACCGACGGCAACCGAGGTTACCGCTGCAGCTGTCAGCGCGAGAATGGTCGAAACGCGTCGAACGGTCTTGTGCACCATATGTACTCCTGGATGAGTTGTACCCCGGTCGATCGAGGTGTGTTGGGCGTACCGAGTACGCAAACCCTTACTTCGTCTAACGATAACATCAAAACTGAATCATGCAAGGTTTAGTGAACGTAAGTCGAGTTCACATGAGCGGAGGCGCTAAAGATCCAGTTCGAGCAAGACGGCAGTGAACCGCAGCATGAGACCCGCGACGTCGATGCTGGGATCGGAGATCCACTGCAGTTGCAGGCCTTCGGCGAGTGCGGCGACGGCTTCCACGGCGGCGATGTCGGCATCGGGAGCGAGTCGAGCGATCACGCCCACCACAGCGGCGCGATGCTCGGCCATGAAGGTGTGCGCGGGATGGGCGGGATCGGCTGCTGCAGCGGACATGTCGACAAAGAGCTTCGTCAGCCCCGGAGTCATGGTCGTCTCGGCCAGATAGGCGTTCTGCCCCTCTGCTGTGCTGAGATCGTGCAGCGCCGCGGCGTCCTCGTCGCGGCGGCGGAGTATCGCGACGAACAATTCGTCCTTCGAGCCGAAATGGTGGAGCACGCCTGCTTCGGTTACTCCGGCCGCTTCGGCGATGTCGCGTAGGCGTGGACCGAGTCTGTCGCTGGTTGCATAAGCGTTCAGGGCGGCTTCGAGGATCGCCGATCTGCGCGCGGCTCCCTTGGGCGATCGTCGGCGAGGAGTGACCCTGTCGGAGCCTTCGGTCATCGGTCGGGCTTCAATGCGTCGGCGAGCATATGCATTGCCGCGGTGGTCGACAGTGCACGGACACTTGCCCGGTCTCCGGGGAGATGAAGGGTGTGGGTGACGGTAGGTCGGCCCGTGACGGCGATAGCGAAGCAGACGGTCCCGACCGGTTTGGCCTCGGTGCCACCACCCGGGCCCGCGACGCCACTGGTCGATACCGCGATGTCGACGTTCAGTCGATTCAGTGCGCCTTCGGCCATCAGCGCCGCCACCGGCTCGCTGACCGCTCCGTGTTGGTCGATGACATCGGCGGGGACGTCGAGCAGGCCCGTTTTCGCCTCGTTGGCGTAGGACACCACCGCGCCGATGACGTACGCCGACGATCCTGCGCGGTCGGTCAGGCGTGCGGCGATCATCCCTCCGGTGCACGATTCTGCCGTGGCGATGCGATGCCCGGACAGACTGTGCGCGACGATGTCGTCGACGGTGGACCCGTCGGTCGAAAAGACCCGTGCACCATGGATTTTCCCGACGAGACGTTCGAGTTGCATGTAAGCCGGTCTCGCCGACTCGGCGTAACGGGTCACCATTTCGAGCTCGCCGAGACTCAGGCAGGTGGTGATCTCGAGATCGTCGAATCCCGTGATCTCGCGCTGTGCTGTTCGCAGCGTTTCGGCGAGGTCGGCCTCGGACAGTCGGTAGCCGCGAATGGTGTCCTGGCGCATCTGCGTGCGGCGGGCGAGGACCTCGGCGACGGGTGCGCTGTCGAGGGCTTCCGGCCACATCGCCTGCAGCTCGCGAGGTGGGCCGGGCAGAATGAGGACGGCGGGCAGTGATCTGGAGTCGTCGGCCGGTATCGCGACCCCGGGTGCGGTTCCGGTCGGTGAAATGGACTGCGCACCTTGGGGAACCATCGCCTGCTTTCGGATACCGGCCCGTAGCGGCTCGGAGTCGGCTGCGGAACTCATTCTGCTTCGCCACCGTTGCACGATTGCGTGGATGCGATCTTCGAGCTCGGCGTCCAGCGTCAATTCGCGGCCGTACAGTGCGGCGACGGTCGGAACGGTGAGGTCGTCGGCGGTCGGACCCAAACCACCGGTCGTGACGATCAGGTCGACACGTTGATCGGCCAGAAACCGCACCTGCGCAGTCAGATCGTCCGGCCGATCACCGCAGACGGTGATGTGGGCTACGTCGACGCCCATCTCCAGAAGTCGTCGAGCCACCCACGGGCCGTTCCGGTCGGTGACCCGACCGGCCAGAACCTCGGTTCCCGTGACCACCACACCTGCTCGCACAGTCATCCTTAGACCTTACTGACCGGGGTGTGCCGGTGACTTCTGCGGTGGCAAACCTCTGCTGAGCGCTGTGGATGTGGGGCGAACACGTCTCGAACATCATCCCCGCTGCGCCGAACATCGACCGCGGCGTTCATCAGTGCCGCCGCAAACGCGCGCGCTTTCGCCGGATGCTCGCGGAATAGTGGACGAACTCGCGCGCGTCTGACGAACGCGTGTGCGTTTGCGCGAACTCGTTGTCCACCAATCGAACTCGGGCAAGCAGGCCGGCGCATTTCCGAGGAATCAGCATCGAAACGTGGTCAGGCCACAATGAAGCCGACGTATTCGACGGCCGGGTGCGCGATCACGCCGTCGAACCGCGGTTCAGTTCTGCGCGTTTCCGTTCTCGGGAGGGTGTGGCACGTTTTCCCCGTCCACGTGCGCGCCTTCGACGGCGTCCGTCTCGGGGGTGTGCTCTCGGGGGCCGTCGTTGCTGCCCTGCGAGGGGACTGCATCGCTTGCGTCGGTCGGCATCGTCATGAAGTCTCCACAAGGTCGGGGCGACAGGTCGCCGATGGATGTACATCATGGGTGTGCCCCGCTGGGCACGGAACTACACCCCGAGATGCCAGAATGACGACACACCCCATCCCGAGACGGCAAGGACTGTATGAAATCGACAGGCGCACGGGGCTCGGTATGGTCGACGGCTGCGGTGATCGTCGGGATTGTTGCTGTCGGCACGGTTGTGGCCGGCCTGCTGCACGAACCGCAGCCTGAACCGATCGCGATTCCAGGTTGCGCGGAGGTCATTCAGCCAGAGGACTCGGTGCGAGTGAACTACGCATTCGCCATCGAGGGCGACGCCGACGTTTCCGAGGTGCCGTGGAGATTCGAGGCCAAAGCACAATCGATGACCGATGCCCTGATCGCAGCCCTTCCCACCGGAACAACCGTCGAACCCGATCCGTTCGCACTGGCCTTCGGCTTCGACGCGGTCGCAGTGAGGCAGTCGTTCGACGGCTACGCCACAGCGCTCGGAACCGTCACCGTCGGCGATCGGACCGGCACGTTGGCAGTCACCGTGGGTCTTTCCGACCAGCCGGCCGGTCCGTGCTTTGCAGGCGTCGTCGACGAGCGCTCGACGCGAGCAGACGGAACAGTGCTCGACATTCAGGACGGCACGGACACGACTCGCGTCGTTGCAGTGGCCACCGACGGCACCCGAATCGATGTGAACGCCAACGGCGTACTGACGCTCGAGCAAGTCATCGATATTGCACTGGCACCCGGCCTTCGCGCGAGCATCCCTGCCTGACGGGTTTCAGTGCTCACGCGGGCTGCACCTGAGCGTTCACTACCGTCGCCCATCGGCGGCATTCCGCGCATGACACCCGATCGTGAACACTCATGCCCGCGTTCACCCCCGATGGTGGCCTATCTTGAGTTCGATGCGAATAGCTGTGGTGGAAGACGACGACGGACTCGGCGACGCGTTGGTGGACGCGTTGACCGAGGTGGGGCACACGCCTGTCCGTATGCGCCGCGGCGCCGACGCCCTGCTCGGCTATCACGACATGGACGTCGTGCTGCTCGATCTCGGACTGCCCGACATGGATGGCCTGGAAGTTCTCCGAAAGCTCAGGACGCTGAGTTCGGTTCCGGTGGTGGTGCTGACGGCGCGGGACGACGAGCGCTCGGTGGTACGTGCTCTGCGCGGTGGCGCAGACGACTACGTCGTCAAGCCGGCGCGATTGGGTGAACTACACGCCCGACTCGAGGTGGCCGCACATCGTCGGAGTTCGGCGTCGGGACCCGCGGCGGACAGGCTGACGCTCGGGGACGTCGTCGTCGATCTCTCCGGGCGTGCCGTGGAAGTCGGTGGACGCGCTGTTGCACTGACCACCAAGGAGTTCGACCTGTTGGCGCATCTCGTGACGCGTCGCGGCGAAGCGGTGAGCCGGGAACAGTTGATGGACGCCATCTGGGGCGATGCGTACGTAGCGATCTCGCGGACGCTCGATGTCCACATGACGGCATTGCGTTCCAAGCTCGATCGCCCGGGTGCCATCGTCACCATCCGCGGCTTCGGCTACCGCTGGGACACCTGACGTGCGACGGCGTGTCCTGTTGGTGTTGATGATCTACTCCACCGTCGTCGTGCTTGCGCTGTCGGTTCCTCTCGCGCTCCTGGTCGGTCGCGAACGGGCCCAACGATTCGGCGAGAACAGGGCCGCGGCAGCATCGTTCTTTGCCGAACTCAGCTCACGAGAAGACGAACCCGGCGTGGCCCGTATCCGAGAATCGGTGCAGCGCTACAACAGTTTGTACGACGAGGGCGTTGCGGTCGTCGACCGCACCGGAGAGGCACGCGCGGTGTCCGGCCTCGACCTGCAGCGCGATGACGTCCGGCAGGCAGCGGCAGGCGCGTTGCGCAATCAGCGCGGTGACCTACCGTCGAGTCTGACGCCGTGGTCGGATTCCTCGGTGTTGATTGCTGCACCGGTCGGTGGGGGCACCCAAGTGGACGGAGCAGTGGTTCTCGAGGCGTCCACCGATTCCGCACGCAGGGACGTCGCGATCACCTGGGTGGTCATCGCCCTCGGTGCCATGCTGATTCTCGCGACGGTCGCCGTGATCGCTGTTGCGTTGTCGCGCTGGGTCGTTCGACCGCTCACCGCACTGTCCTCGCGTGTCCACACGTTCGGCGACAAGTTCCACGATCAGGCGTCGATCGAAGGATCGCAACGCCTCGAGCCGGTACCCTACGTCGGGCCACCGGAGGTGCGTGAGCTCTCCAGTGCCTTCGAGGCCATGGCCGACGACGTCGAGGCCGCCACCGCTGCGCAACGCCGATTGGTGGCCGATACCGCCCATGCTCTCCGGAACCCACTGGCAGCGTTGCGAATTCGTATGGACGTTCTGGGAATGCGCGTTCCGGATTCGGCAACCGATGCGCACCTGAGGACCACGCTCGAAGTCGATCGTCTGAGCTCCGTCGTGGAAGACCTGCTCGTTCTCGCAGCTGCCGAAACCCCGACGACCACTCGATTCCCAGGGTGTGACCTCGGTGCGGTTGTCGCAGATCGAGTCGGATTCTGGTCGACCTCGATAGCCGTGGCCGACATGACCGTGCACGTCTCGGAGCCGAAAGCCGACACGCAGTGTCGCGTTGCGATGTCCGAGGACGACCTGACTCGAATTCTCGACGCTCTGCTGAGCAATGCAACCAAGTACGCCGGCGCCGGTGCCGGCATCGAGGTCGGCTACCGAACCGGTGACGCGGACGTCACGATGTGGTTGTCCGACAACGGACCCGGTGTGCCCGCAGACGAGCTCGCCAAGGTCGTCGACCGGTTCTATCGAGCGTCGGGTGCGCACGGAGACGGTACCGGTCTCGGTCTGTCGATCGTCCACGCCCTGACCGAGCGAGCCGGTGGATCACTTCGAGTCATGGCGGGTCGACCAGTGGGGCTTCGGATCGAGCTGCGGCTTCCGAGGGCCGTTTCCTAAGGGAGTGTTAGGAAATCCGAAACGGCTTGGTTCCAGGCTGTGCTTGCCGTCACAGTAGGGAGGCTTCGGTTGCCGATCGTTTCCCGGCAGCCCACTTGCCCGCTGAATGTGGAAGGACCAAACCATGGCCAACGAGGCCACTTCGATCACCGGTTCGACGCTCCCGAGTCCACCCGTCTCCTCGCGCGCTGCCACCCGCCGTGCCGTCTTCAACACGTTGCGGGGTTCGTCCGGCAACCTGGTCGAGTGGTACGACGTGTACGTCTACACCGTCTTCGCGACGTATTTCGAGAATCAGTTCTTCGACTCCGCCGACAAGAATTCCACCATCTATGTGTACGGGATCTTTGCGGTCACGTTCTTGATGCGGCCGGTCGGGTCGTGGTTCTTCGGCCGCTACGCGGACCGCAACGGGCGCAGGGCTGCGCTGACGTTCAGCGTCTCGATGATGGCGGCGTGCTCGCTGGTCATCGCGCTCACTCCGGGACGGGAGAGCATCGGCGTATGGGCCGCCGTGATCCTGATCCTGTGCCGTCTCGTTCAGGGCTTCGCCACCGGCGGTGAGTACGGTGCGTCGGCGACGTACATGTCCGAGGCCGCCACCCGTGAGCGTCGGGGATTCTTCTCGTCGTTCCAATACGTCACCCTCGTCGGTGGGCATGTACTCGCACAGGTGACTCTGCTGCTGATGCAGGTGTTCCTCGAGCGCGAACAGATCGAGGACTTCGGTTGGCGCATAGCCTTCTTCATCGGCGGAGTCGCGGCAGTGGTGGTCTTCTGGCTGCGCCGCAGCATGGACGAATCCTTGACCGAGGATCAACTCGACGCCGTTCGCAGCGGTGCGGACAAAGCCTCCGGTTCCGTGAAGGAGCTGGTCGCCAACCACTGGCGGGCGTTGCTGATCTGCTTCATGGTGACGGCCGGTGGCACCATTGCGTTCTACACCTACAGCGTCAACGCACCCTCGATGGTCAAGACCGCGTACGAGGACCGGGGGATGACCGGTACCTGGATCAACCTCGCCGGCCTGGTCTTCCTCATGCTGCTGCAGCCCATCGGCGGACTGATCAGCGACAAGGTGGGCCGCAAGCCACTGCTCGTCTTCTTCGGTATCGGAGGCGTGCTGTACACCTACGTGCTCATCACGTACCTGCCGACGGCGACGTCGGTGGTGCAGTCGCTCGCACTGGTGTGCGTCGGTTACGTCATCCTCACCGGCTACACCTCGATCAATGCGATCGTCAAAGCGGAGCTGTTCCCCTCGCACGTCCGCGCACTCGGCGTGGGCTTGGGGTACGCACTCGCCAACTCGGCCTTCGGCGGCACAGCACCGCTGATCTACCAAGCCGCGAAGAACGGCGGGCACGTGGGTTGGTTCATCCTCTACGTGACCGTCGTGATCGCCATCTCGCTGCTGGTGTACATCTTCGTACTGCGCAACAAGTCCGAGACCGTGCTCGACCGAGAGCAGGGTCGAGCGTTCCTGTGACCTGCGACGCCTTACAGTGACTGACATGGCCGTGCCCGCAGCGTCGTTCTCGCGTAGAACGGCGCTGCAGGCCGGTCTGTTGGCCCTGAGCACTGCCGTCGTGGGTGCATGCGCGTCGGACCCGCCGACGCAATTGCGGCTCGCAGCAGGCGAGGTCGGCGGATTCTTCTGGGAGTTCGCCGGATTGCTGTCCGACGCTGCCGCGAAAACCGATGTAGCGCAGATCGTTCCGCTCACGTCGTCCGGCTCCGTCGACAATCTCGAGGCGTTGGGTTCACGGCAGGCCGAGCTGGCCCTGACGCTCATGGACGCCGCCTACGGTCATCCGAGCGGAGAGATGGCGGCGGTCGGGTGCGTCTACGAGAACTACTTCCAAGTGGCTGTGCGAGCGGACTCGGATATCGAGTCCATGGACGGTCTGCGAGGGCGAAAGGTGAGCATCGGTGCCCCGGGATCCGGTGCCACCGAAGTGTCGCAGCGAGTCCTCCGCGCAGCGGGTGTGGCGGAGGGCGGTGCTGTCGATCAGGTTCAGCTGTCGATGAGCTCGGCGGCAGATGCACTGACGGGCAACGAAATCGACGCCGTGATGTGGGCGGGCGGGTTGCCGACTCCGGCATTTGCCCAGCCCCGAGCCGCGATTCGTCTACTGGATCTGGGAACCGTCGTCACTGATCTCCGACGCGAATTCGGTACCGCGTACGAGGCGGTGCCGGTGCCGCCGAACGTGTACGGCGAGCATCCGGAGGTCACCACCGTCGGTATTCCGAATCTTCTGCTGGCACATCCGGACGTGCCGGACCGCGTGGTCGCTGCACTGGTGAGTGTGCTTCTCGATCAGTCGTCCGCGCTGGTGCCCGGTCAGGCGATCGGTAGTCAATTTCTCGACGCGCGGTCATTGGTGATGACCGGAAGCATTCCCCTCCACCCCGGAGCCGAACAGGAATACCGAAGACGTCACGGATGAGCCGGCGGTCGGAGCAACGACCTCACAGCTTCGCCGCGAGTCGGTGGTATGCCGCGTTCCATCGCAGTGTCTGTTGGAATCCTCGTGTGGTGGTTTCGGAGTCGATGGTGAGCAGCTCGACGCCGATCATGTCCGAGAATGCCTCCAGCACGGGCAAGCCGATCGCGGTACTGAGAACCGTGTGGTGGGGTGCCCCTGCGGTCAGCCACGACTCGGCCGATACCGACAGTGAGGGCTGCGGTTCCCACACAGCGCAGGCCACCGGCAGATTCGGCAGCGCCTCGTCGGGCTCGACGACGTCGATCACGTTGGCCGTCAATCGGAATCGTTCACCGACATCCGAGAGTCCGACGACAACGCCGTGGCCGGGATCGGCGGTGAAGCGCAGGCGCACCGGGTCTTCGCGGCCGCCGATGGAGAGCGGGTGGATCTCGAGCGTAGGCCGCGAGGTCGTGATCGACGGGCACACTTCGAGCATGTGCGCGCCCAGGATCTTCTCGGCCCCCGGGACGAGGTTGTAGGTGTAGTCCTCCATGAACGACGTTCCACCGTCGAGTCCCTCGGCCATCACCTTCATGGTGCGCAACAACATCGAGGTCTTCCAGTCGCCCTCACCGCCGAACCCGTACCCGTCGGCCATCAGGCGCTGCACCGCGAGTCCTGGCAACTGGCGAAGCCCACCGAGATCCTCGAAGTTCGTGGTGAAGGCCGTGAATCCACCGTCGGTGAGGAACTTCCGTAGCCCGGCCTCGACCCGGGCGCCGTAGCGGAGCGATTCGTGGCGGTCACCGCCCTTGTCGAGACTCGGTGCGATGTCGTACGACGACCGGTATTCGTCGATCAGGTCGGACACGGCCGAATCGCTCACGCCGTCCACGACCTCGACCAGATCGTTGACGCCGTACGTGTTGACGGAGACTCCGAATCGCAGTTGGGCTTCGACCTTGTCGCCCTCCGTCACTGCGACGTCGCGCATGTTGTCGCCGAAACGTGCCAGGCACAGTGACCTCAACTCCGCGCGGCCGAGAGCTGCTCGCACCCACTGTTCCGCACGCTCGATCACCGCGGGGTTGTCGACGTGGCCTGCCACGATCGTGCGCAGAACACCCACCCGAGATTCGACGTGTCCGAACTCGCGGTCCCCGTGGGCGGCCTGGTTGAGATTCATGAACTCCATGTCGATGGTCGACCACGGCAACGACATTCCGGCCTGTGTGTGCAGGTGCAGCAGCGGGACGTCCAACGCGTCGAGGCCGGCAATCCACATCTTGGCGGGGGAGAAGGTGTGCATCCAGGTCACGACGCCCACACATTCGTCGGCGGCGTTCGCCTCGCGCATACGGCGCAGGATCGACGACGCGTCGAGCAGCACCGGCTTCCAGATCACCGAGACGGGCAGTGCCGCATCGAGTTTGTCTGCGATCTCGCGAGACTGAACTGCTACCTGCTCGAGGGTCTCGGGGCCGTAGAGGCTTTGGCTGCCGGTGAGAAACCATATTTCGGACATGGGGGTACCTCCGGGTAGAGAAGATCGGGCGCGCCGGTCAGCGCTGGCCGTAGACGTTCTGATAGCGGTCGTAGAGTGCGTCGACCTTCGAGCTGGGAATGGGAAGAGGTTGTCCCAGTTGATATGCCAGGTGTACCGATCGGGCGACGTCCTCGCACATGACCGCGGCTTTCACCGCAGATCGGGCGGATGGGCCGACCGCGAAGACACCGTGGTTCTGCATGAGGATCGCCGGAGATCGACTGTCGGCGAGGGTATCGACGATGCCGCGTCCGATCGAGTCGTCGCCTATGACGGCGAAGGGGCCGACGGGAATGTCTCCGCCGAACTCGTCCGCGCACATGGTGGTGACCACAGGGATGGGTTCTCCTCGGGCCGCCCACGCCACCGCGTACGGCGAATGTGTGTGCACCACACCGCCGATGTGGTCGAGATGCCGGTAGACATAGGCCTGCGCCTCGGTGTCCGAGGAGGGTGCATGGTCACCCTCGACCACCCTGCCGTGCAGATCGCACACCACCATGTTGTCGGGCGTGAGGTCGTCGTAGGAGACTCCGCTGGGCTTGATGACCATGAGGTCCCGGCCGGGGACCCTCGCCGAGACGTTGCCTGCCGTCCAGACCACCAGTCCGTAGCGCACCAACTCGGCGTGCAACGTACACACGTCACGGCGCACTTCCTCGATGACCTCGCGCACATCGTCGACGACCGTCATGACGCGTCCACCTTTCGAGTCAGTGCGTCACGTCGAAGCGCCCGCAGTCGGCGCATGGTCGGCACGTCTCGGCCGAATCGATCGTGTAACTCCAAATAGATCTCGAACAGGGAATCGTAGGCCGCCGAGCGTGATTCGTCGGGCACGAATGCGCCGCGACGTACCTTGCCCATCGATTTCGCCGCGACGGGTACATCGGGGTAGCACCCGGCCGCAACCGCAGCATGGATGGCCGATCCCAGTGCCGGTCCCTGTGCAGAAGCGATGACCGACAACGGCATTCGCAGCACATCGGCGTATATCTGCATCAGGAGCGGGTTGCGTGCCAACCCTCCCGCCACCACGAACTCCTCGACCGGAACGCCGCTGTCGCGGAACGTCTCCACGATGACGCGAGTTCCGAACGCCGTTGCTTCGAGCAGCGCGCGGTAGGTGTCCTCGGGTCGCGTCGCCAGCGTGGTTCCGATGACCAGCCCGGAGAGTTCGTGATCGACCAGGACCGATCGGTTTCCGCTGTGCCAGTCGAGCGCGACGAGCCCGTGCTCACCCACGTCCTGCGTCTGCGCGAGGCGAGTCAGGTGTTCGTGTACCGACTCACCTGCCGCTTCCGCCGCCTCGCTGTACGACGCGGGAACCGAGGTCCGGGTGAACCATCCGAAGATGTCGCCGACGCCGCTCTGTCCGGCCTCGTAGCCGAAGGATCCGGCGACGATTCCACCGTCCACCACCCCGCACATACCGGGAACTTCCTTCAGGACGGTCGAACTCATCACGTGGCAGGTCGAGGTTCCCATGATGGCGACCATCCGGCCCGGTTCCACCGCTCCGGCCGCGGGGGCGGTCACGTGCGCGTCTACGTTGCCGACCGCGACGGCGATGCCCTCGGGCAGCCCGGTCCATCGCGCGGCTTCGGCGGTCAACGTACCTGCGCGAGAGCCCAACTCGCCCAACGGCTGATCGAGTTTGTCGGCGACGAAGGAACCGAAGCCCGGTGCCAATTCGCTGAGAAAGTCCGCGGACGGGTAGTGCCCGTCCTGATGGATGCCCTTGTATCCCGCAGTGCACGCATTGCGCACGTAGTGTCCGCAGAGCTGCCAGACGATCCAATCGGCCGCTTCGACCCATCGGTCCATCGCGTCGTAGATCTCGGCGTCTTCCTCGTGGATCTGCAGCGCCTTGGCGAACTCCCATTCCGAGGAGATCAGTCCGCCGTAGCGGGGGAGCCAACTCTCGCCGCGCTGTTCTGCCAGCTCGTTGATGCGGTCCGCCTGCCCCTGTGCTGCATGGTGTTTCCACAATTTCACGTACGAGTGCGGCCGATCGGCGAAGCGCGGGTCCTCACACAGCGGCGTGCCGTCGGCGTAGGTGGGCACCATGGTGCACGCGGTGAAGTCGGTACCGATGCCGACGACCTGGTCGGGTTCGATGCCCGCGGCCGCCAGAGCGGCAGGCACCGCGCGGCGCAGGACGTCGCGATAGTCGTCGGGCACCTGCAGTGCCCACGCGTCGGGCAACCGAACCGTGCCTCCGGGCAGCGTCTCCTCGAGCACCGCGTGTCGGTAATCGTGGACTGCCGAGGCAATTTCGGCACCGTCGGACACGCGAACGACGACGGCGCGTCCGGACAGGGTGCCGAAATCGACACCTACCGTGTACTGGTCAACCGGCATGCAGAACTCCTTCGCGGTGCCACTCGCTGTGACGTGTGCAACACAGTGTGAGCGCTAACATCGGTCGAGTCAAGTGCGTGGGATGCATCGGTTCATCGAGTGCGAGGCGAGAGTGTTCACTCGCGCCGATTCGAGTTTCTCGTCAACGCACCTATTCGCAACTGTGCATACTGGTGTGAGGCAGGCCACAGATGCGATCGGGTCGATGATCTCGGCTCGATGAGCACACAACTCACTCGACGAAGAGGAGAACTCATGGCAGACAACCGCGCAGTGACGTACGCAGGACCGGGCAAAGTGGAGGTCCAGGACATTGCTTTTCCGGGCCTGGAGTTGACCGACGGCCCTGGAGTGAACCCGGCGAACATCGGCCGCAAGTGCGAGCACGGAGTGATCCTCAAGGTTGTCTCGACCAACATCTGCGGCAGTGATCAGCACATGGTTCGCGGGCGAACCACTGCACCCGAGGGGCTGGTGCTCGGTCACGAGATCACCGGTGAGATCGTCGAGGTCGGTAGAGACGTCGAGTTTCTGAAGGTCGGTGACATCTGCTCCGTACCGTTCAACATCGCCTGCGGCCGGTGTCGAAACTGCAAGGAGCGCAAGACCGGAATCTGTCTGAACGTCAACCCCGATCGACCGGGCTCGGCATTCGGCTACGTGGACATGGGCGGTTGGGTCGGCGGCCAAGCCGAATACGTCATGGCACCGTACGCAGATTTCAATCTGCTCAAGTTTCCCGATCGTGACCAGGCTCTGGAGAAGATTCTGGACCTGACCATGCTGTCGGACATCTTTCCCACCGGGTTCCACGGGGCGGTGACCGCAGGGGTGAAACCCGGTGCGACGGTGTACATCGCGGGTGCGGGCCCGGTCGGCCTCGCCGCCGCTGTCGGCGCACAACTACTGGGAGCATCGGTGGTGATCGTCGGCGACATGAACGCCGACAGGCTCGCCCAAGCGCGAACGTTCGGTTGCGAGACCGTGGACGTGGGCAAGGGAGCTCCGCAGGACCAGATCGAGCAGATCCTCGGAGTCCCCGAGGTCGACGCGGCCGTCGATGCGGTGGGATTCGAAGCCCGTGGCCACGGCGGCGATTCGTCTCGTGAAGCGCCTGCGACGGTTCTCAACTCGTTGATGGACATCACCACGGCCGGCGGCGGAATCGGCATCCCCGGGCTGTACGTCACCGGAGACCCCGGTGGCGTGGACGAGGCGGCCCAGCGCGGCGCGTTGTCGTTGAGTCTCGGCACCGGTTGGGCGAAATCGCTGTCGTTCGCCACCGGTCAGTGCCCGGTGATGAGCTACCACCTTGAATTGATGAATGCGATTCTGAAGGAACGTGTCTCGATCGCCAAGGCAGTGAATGCCACCGTCATCTCGCTCGACGACGCACCACGCGGCTACCGCGAATTCGACAGCGGAGTCGCACAGAAGTTCGTCATCGATCCACACGGCATGATCGCGAGCTGACGCCGTCCGAACCCTAGGCTGGTGTCATGTTTCTTCTCTTCGGTTTCGGCAGCAAGCGCAAACACATCGGCCCAGGGGCAACCCGAAACTGTCCGCGGTGCCACAACACCACCCAGTGGGCGCGGATGAAGCAGTATCAGCAATTCACGCTGTTCTTCGTTCCGGTCGCACGCTGGAAGCGCGTCGAATTCGAGGAATGCGGAATCTGCGGTAACGCAGCTCAGGTCTGAAGTCCGCACGCCGAGCCGGCAGCCCGCGACCACGCGGGCTGCCGGACCGACGAGTGCAGCTCACGCCGGAGCCAACACCACCACCGAGTTGTGACCGCCCATTCCCAATGACGATTTCACGGTCAATCCTGCCTCGGCGGTGGTGAATCCGTCGAGCAGCAGGGGATGAGCATCAGAGACCTGCGGGGCCGCCGGAACGAGTCCGCGCTCGAATCCCATGACTGCCGATACGGTTTCGATTGCCGAGGCCGCCCCCTGGCAGTGGCCCGTGAGCGGCTTCACCGAGTACACCTGTGCGTGGGATCGAAGCACCGTCTCCAACATCGCAGTTTCGGCCGCATCGCACTGTGCGGTGCCGGGACCATGAGCGTTGAGATACCGCACCTGCCGGGCAGTGACGTCGGCGTCGACCAACGCCTGCTCGAAGCAGGCCCGCACCTGAGTGAGCGCAGGGTCGATCGAGGTGGCATGAAACGCGTCGTGTGTCATCGAACCGCCCAGCACCCGCGCGTACGAGGCCGAGCTGCGCGTCGACAGTACGAATGCCGTTGCAGCCTCACCCATTCCGAACCCGCGGCTGCCTTCCTGGAAGGGGCGGCAGCCTTCCTGTGGCTCCACGTCCACGACACCGACGCCGAGCGCGACGAAGTGGTCGATGTTCTCCGGAGTCAAGGACAGGTCGGTGGCCACGAACACCACGTCGTCGACGAACCCGGTATCGAGCCACATCTTGGCGGTCAGCAGACCTGCATTGCCCGACGCACACATCGCCGAGACATTCATGGCCGGACCGTGAAAGCCGTATTCCTGCATCAACAGGGACACCGGGGTGGACGGCATCAGCGTGAGATAGTCACGAACACGGCGTTGGCCGCCGTCGTGCAGATAGAAATTACGCCACTCGTCCACTTCACCCAGGACGACGGCGTGGATGAGACCCACTCGCCGACCGGGTTGCCAGCCCCGCGCCATCGCGTCGTCGATGGCCTCCCGCGCTGCCCCGCGAAGTGCCCGCCCGAATCGGCTGGCGCCATCGCTCTGGTCCCCGCCGTCGGGGACTTTCGCCAGCCACACCGGGTTTTGCCCCGGTCGGGTGTGGTCGTGGTGCAGCGTGGCTGCCGCCTTGCCCGTGGACAGGCCGTCCCAGAGGGCGGCTGCGCCCCAGCCGTAGCCGGACAGTGCGCCGATACCGGTGATGTCGATGCCGAGAGAGTTCACGTCGAAATCCGTTTCTTTTCGAGTTACGCGAACCGGATTCGGCTCGCTCCTCGATTTAGCCCCGCAAACAGGCGTCAGGTCCAGCCGAGAAACCGGACATAAGGTCGAAAACGGACATGAGTCGCCAACGGTACGTTCGTAAGTGGTTCAATCGGGTGTTGACCGTCCGTCTACGATCGCGAGGACCGAGCATGGCTCCAGGGGAGCGTGATGGCGTCGGCGACCCTCGATCGAGTCCCGCGTCGCCCGGACTCGCCGATCGCTACCGGGTTCTCGTCGAGCACTCGCCGGACGCCATCGGTGTCCATCGACGAGGCATCCTCGTCTACCTCAACCCCGCCGGAATGCGATATCTGCGTGCCGAGGCAGCAGCGGACGTCATCGGGCATCCGATCACGAAGTTCATCGCCGCCGAATCGGTGGGCCCCATGCTCGCGCGGATCGCCGCCCTCGACACACACGGCACCGCCAGCGCCGCGTCGGAAGCGACGGTGCTGGCCCTCGACGGGACGACACTGGCGATGGAAGCGGTATCGGTGCGCACGGTGTGGAACGGTGAGCCGGCGTTTCAGGTCATTCTTCGCGATCTCACCGAACACAAGGCTGCGCAGAAGGCGCTGAAGAAGCAGGCCGCTCTGGTCGAGCACGTCAGCGATGCCATCATCGGTGTGTCCGCCGACGGTCTGGTGTCGAGCTGGAATCCCGCTGCGGAGTCGGTCTACGGTCGACCGGCAGCGGACGTGCTCGGACGTGACGTTTCGGCGGCCGTCGGGGTGCCCTGCGATCCGGCCGCGATTCTCGCTGTCGGCGGCCGACTGACCGATTCGCATCGACATGCCGACGGGACGGCGCTTGCGGTGATCGTGTCGGCTGCTCAGATGCCCGACGGCTATGTGTTGGTCTGCGCCGACCAGAGCGCAGTACGCAGAGTCGAGGATCATTTCACCGCGGTTGTGGAATCGCTGGAGGCCGGTGTCGTCGTTCTCGATCACACCGGCCGTATCGAATCGGCAAACCTGGCTGCGAAGACCATTCTCGACATCCAGGTCGGGTTGGCGACCGCAGGACAGGCATCCGTTCTTCCGTTTCGGGTGTACGGCACCGACGAAGAGCCGATTCACCCGTTCGAGCATCCGGTCGCCGTCACCAGGAAAACCGGTGAGCCCTGCCAGGCGGTGATCGGGGTCGAACGTCGCCGAGACGGTCGGAACTTCTGGTTGTCCTTGACGGCGACGATGCTCACCCCGGTCGATCCGAACCCCTCCGTGGTGGCGACGTTCGTCGACATCACCGACACCTACCGGATGAGCATGAAGCTCAAGCATGCGGCGACGCACGACGACCTGACCGGCCTGCCGAACAGGCCCTTGATTCTGGCTCGCCTGGACGAGCAACTGGCGATGCCCGATCGCGAGGACTCCATGGCCGTACTGTTCATCGACCTCGACAACTTCAAGACCATCAACGATCTACACGGTCATACTGTCGGCGACGCCGTTCTGGGGGTGGTGGCAGACCGACTGACACGCGCTCTCCCGGCCGATGCCTTCGTGGGTCGCATCGGGGGTGACGAGTTCGTGGCGGTCGTTTCGCGGTGCATCGGCACCGAGGCCGACGACGTTCGCGCCGAACTGGCCACTCCCATCACCGCCGCGGGGCGGGTGTTGACGGTGACGGCGAGCATCGGTGTCGTCACCGTCGACCGCGACGACACTCGAAGTGCACTGGACATACTCGACGATGCCGATCACGAGATGTACCAGGCCAAGCCCACGACTCAGTACATTTCGCATTCATAACAACATCGGTAACGATCTGTTGGAGCTGTTACCAAAGTGACGCATGATGCGTACGGGTCGGACATACTTCCTCGGTGACATCCACCGCACGCAGGTTCTTGTTCGTCGTCCCGATGGTGATCCTGACTGTCGCCGGACTGCTGTTCTCCGCCGCAGGAACAGGTGCCGCTGCACCCTCCTCGTGGCGATACACGATGGTGGCGTTCAGCAACGACAGCGATCGAGACATGGATGTCTACCAGTCCAGCGACGGCACCGATTTCACAGCACTGCAGACATCGGCGTACCGACCTCCGTCCGGAGTGGTGCGCGACGCGAGCATCTTCCGGCACACCGACGGGATGTACTACGTGACGTACACGACCGGCGGCGGTGCGAACATCGGCTTCGCGCGCAGCAGTGACCGCGTGAACTGGACGTTCCTGCAGAACTTCCCGATCCCGTTCTGCTGCGCTTTCCTACCGGGCACCGGGGCCGGTACCGGATCTGCCAGCCCTTCCGGATTCAGCGGATCGGCCGGCTTCTCGGACGGACCGTCGTTGTCTCCGTTCACCACGAAGGCATGGGCACCCGAGTGGTTCGTCGAGGGGGACCGCGTCAGCATCATCGTCTCGCTGTCGACCGGCGGCGGGTTCGTGCCGTATCTGATGACGGCCATGGATCCAGGCCTGAGGATGTGGAGCTTCCCGGTTCCGTTCGTGGGCATCGGAGCGGACCACATCGACACCACGGTGGTCAAGGTAGGGCCGACCTACCACGCGTTCACCAAGAACGAGACCCACAAGGTCATCGAGCACTGGACGGCACCGTCGTTGATCGGGCCGTACACCGTCGTTCCCACCCGCGATTTCGGACCACTGAAAGAAGGCCCGGCAGTCATCGAGTTGCCCGACGGCACCTGGCGTTTGTACTACGACGACTACACCAACCGAAAGTACTTCTACTCCGACAGTACGGACGGGCTGAACACCTGGTCCGAACCCCAGGAGCTTCCGGGCGTGTCCGGCACCGTCCGCCACATCGGTGTGATGAGAGAACCTGCCTGACAGCGGTTTTCGCGTCAGTCGGTGGTTCCTGTGAGTGCTCGCAGCCCGGCCGCGATGAACTCCCCGGTGGCCTCGGCGGCCTTGCCTGCACCGGCCCCGGTGTCGGAGCCCGACAGCGCACGGTAGGTGATTCCCTCGCCGATCACTCCGAGTTTGAAATTGGCGAGGGCGAGGTAGAAGCCCCAATCATGAAGCTCCCGACCGGATTCCACTGCGTAGTGTTGCGCGAGGTCTGCCGCGGAGGGGTACCGATCGCTCGTCCAGGCAGCGTCCGCGCCGAGGACCGCATCGAAGACCGGTTGGCGGTAGATGCACATCAGAGCCACGTCGGTCAGCGGATCGCCGAGCGTGGACATCTCCCAGTCCACCACCGCGGCAACGGAACCGACGTCATGGGCGTCGAGAATGGTGTTGTCGACGCGATAATCACCGTGCACGAAGGACGACGCAGATCCCGCCGGTATTGCTGCTTCCAGCGCGCGATGCAATCGTTCGACATCGGGTAGATCACGAGTCTTGACTCGTCCCCACTGCCGAGCCCACGTCGCGACCTGTCGCGAGACGAACCCGTCGGGACGGCCGAAGCTGCCGAGGCCCACGGCGTCGGGGTCGACGGCATGCAGCCTGGCGAGCACTCGGACCAACTCGGCGGCGTTCTCGGTGACCTGAGCGTCCGTCAGATCGCGAAGATCCTCGCGGCTACGAACGACTCGGCCGGGTACGAAGTCGACAACGGTCATGGGTGCACCGAGCACCGAACCCTCCCGATCGAACGCAATGGTCCCAGCGACCGGAACGTCTGTGGATGCAAGGGCTTCCGTGACGGCCCACTCGCGGGCCATATCGTGCGCCGAGGGGGTGAGCCCACTGGTGGGAGGGCGGCGAACAACCCATGTCGAGGAGTCGTCGAATGCCTTGTAGGTGAGATTGGAGCGACCCCCGCTGATCATCTCGACCGACAGTTCACCGTCGACCTCGATGCCGTTCCCTCGCAGGAACTGCTCGAGCGCATCACGATTCATGCCCGGAAGTTCGCTCACGACTGTGCCTCCCGTGCTGCGCGCTTGGCTGCACCGATCGTCCGCTTGGCGATGGCCCAGCGGTGTACCTCGGACGGGCCGTCGTACACACGGAACGGACGCACCTCGCGGGAGAGCCTCGCCAGCGGAAGATCGTCCGAAACGCCGAGGCCCCCGCACATCTGAATGCTGCGGTCGACGATGCGGAAGATCGCCTCGGCGGCGAACGTCTTGGCAATGGAGGTCTCGTTGCTCGCGTGCCCACCCCGATCCAGCTCGAAGCAGGCCTTGATCAGCAGTGCGCGGGTGGCCGCGATGTCGATCTCGTTGTCCGCGACCATCTTCTGCACCATGCCGAGATCGCCGAGCTTGCCGCCGAACCCTTCGCGCTGAGCGACCTGCGCCACGGCGATGTCGTGGGCCCGCCTGGAAGCTCCGAGCCACCGCATCACGTGAGTCATGCGGGCGGGCCCCAAACGCACCTGGGCGTAGGCGAATCCCTCGTCGACGGCCCCGAGAACGTTGTCGTCGGGCACGAACACGTTCTCGAAGAACACCTCGCAGTGCCCGCCGATCATGGCTTTGTCCAGGGTGCCGATGTGACGGCCGACCGTGATCCCCGCGGTGTCCGCAGGGGCCAGGAACATCGTCGCGCCGCCGCGATCTCCTGGCTTACCGGAGGTACGGGCCATGATGATGAAGAAACCTGCACCATCGGCACCGGTGATGAACCACTTGTGTCCGTTGATCTTCCAGCCACCGTCGACCCGCTCGGCCGCAGTGGTCAGGGCCGAGGGATCGGACCCGGCACCCGGGGCAGGTTCGGTCATGGCGAACGCCGAGCGCATGTCACCGCGCGCCAGGGGAGCGAGAAACTGCTCCTTCTGCGTCGTCGATGCGATGTGGGCGAGCATGTGCACGTTGCCCTCGTCGGGTGCGCCGAGGTTGAGAGCGATCGGTCCGAACAGTGAGTAACCGGCTTCCTCGAACACCGGAGCGCGGTCGCTCATGGACAGACCGTGGCCGCCGTATTCGACGGGGGCATGTGGGGCGAACACGCCGGCATCCTTGGCGGCTGCCTGCATTTCGACGCGAAGTCGGTCGCCGCCGGCATCGGCGACGTTCCCCAGAAATCGGTCCTCGATGGGAAGCACGTGTTCGCGAGTGAACGTGCGCGTCCTCTCGATCAACTTCTCGATGTCGGGGTCGAATGTCAGATCGATGGCCACGATGCGCTCCCATTCCGGTGCCGACCGAACACTCGCTCGGTCACTGGAAGGTTGGCACAATCACTCGATCGGGTCAAGGATTCCGGGGCAGTTACTCCCGCCCGCCGGTCGCGGCTCCGACCGTACGACGGGCAATGTCGAGATACACCGCCACCAGCTCGCTCGGAGACAGCGGTCCGTCGGGTCGATACCACGTTGCGACACCGACGCACATCGTCGTGACGGCTCGGCTGGCATCCGCCGGGTGCGGAGTGTCGAAGACGCCGGACTCGACACCGTCGACGACGATGGCGTCGAGCAGTCGTTGTTCCTCGTCCCGCTTCGCGATGTACGCGGCGCGATTCGCGGATTCGAGGCTGCGGATCTCCGTCGAACACACGAAGGCGGCGTCGCGTCGGTGAATGTGGAACAGCAGCAGGGACTCCACGACCGCGTCGAACCGATCGCTCGGCAACGGACCTGCTCCGTTCTCGGCCGATCGAGTCCGATCCAGCAGTTCGTCCATCGACGCGTCCATGATGCCGACCAGCAGCGCCTGCTTCGATGGAAAGTGGTGGTACAGGCCGGGAACGGACAGGCCGGCACCTGCAGCGATCTGCCGCACCGATGTGCCGTGGTACCCCTGCTCGACGAACGTGTTCAACGCCGACGCCAATGCTGGGGAGAGGTTCGATCCCTCGTACGTGCGCCAGATGTGGGTCGCGGTCATGCGCTTACCGTAGAGGTCGACCGGGTTGTCACCGGCCGCTACGCACCGGGTTGACACCGAAGTTGTGATCCGTAACACTGTGAACACCATCGCCGAGCGAGTGTTCGGTCGGTCCTCCTGGGCCGAGATTCCGGTCAACCGAAAGGGCCGTCCATGACCCTCGACAGAGCGATCGGGCCTGCGACCGTCCT